>JBAQPI010000027.1:0-3137 GCA_049305635.1 Rhodoglobus sp.
GTTCCGAAACGCGCGATGACAGATCCGCAGATGGCGGGCGAAACGATGAGCATGAGCAGCGGCGAACCCGCAGCTGCCAATTCTTCCGCAACGATGGACAACTCCTGGATGCCCATACCGCCGCCGCCGTACTCTTCCGGCAGGTTTACCCCGACGAACCCGGATTCACCGACCGCCTCCCATAACTCCGTCACTTTGAGGCCAGCGCGCGCGCGCTTGACATACCAATCGTGATCATAGTCCGCGACGATCGACCGTATGACGGACCGCACCTCTTGCTGTTCAGCAGATTCAATCAGCTTCAATTTTGCGCTCCCTCGCGCTCCCTTGTACGAGTGCTTCACTGTAGCAAGAGTTTATCATTCTAACAATCAGTTCAGTATATTGAACTTTCTCGTTGGTCTTGCAGCGCGACAGTTCCGCTTGGCGGACGACCAGAACCGATCGTCCGCGCCAAGGACGGGACCCGTGCCGGGAATCTGCTCACCGCCCCGCGCCCTGATCGCACGTGGGTCACGGACTTCACCCATGCCCACGCCTGGGCGGGGTGGATCTACGTTGCCCTCTCTGCCAGGCTGGGAAAGGCACCCCAACCCAAAGGACGGGAGGCCAAGCGATTCACGAGTCACGACCAAATGGAGCACCAGCACCGACCCTGCCAGCCGACCCCAGGCCAGCCACTCCGAGACTTGCAGCCGATTCAATCAGACGCCTCATCGCCGAGGCATGGTCAAACTACCGCTGGGACACCCGCCCCACCGGACAACCATGACCTATCGGCGGAAACGTTTAGCGCACCCGCTGGCAGAACGCGCAGAAGTGCGAACCACGGTTCATGAACCGTTCGCGCACGATCGGCCGGCCGCAGCGCGGGCACGGCCTTCCCTGCCGGCCGTAGGCGTTGAGCGAGTGGGCGAAGTAGCCGGATTACAGCAGTTAGTGACGTTCATTGAGTAAATGTGTCCGAGCATGACCGTCTTATCCACCGACGGCTTCACGTCATTTGTAGACCATCGGAATCGGGATTCCCTCCTCAAAGAGACGACTCGATCAACGTCACATGCGCGGGACCATCTCTGAACGCGGGAGTCTTGGCATCGGCCGCCACCATGTGTGGCGTCTCATCATGGGCAGCAATCGCTTCGACTGACTCCCACCATTCGAGGATCACGAATTGATTCGGCTCACCTGCTACCGGATAGAGATCGTATGAGATGCAGCCATCTTCGCTACGGACGAGCGGTGCGATCTCCTCGAAGAGAGCGACCTGATCGGCCCCACGTCCGGGCTTCACTCGAATAGAAACGATGACCCCGACACGACTCGACATTCGGTCAGAATACCCCCCCCTCACCCCACCCTTTGGCACCGCGGGCAATAGTGCGACCCGCGGTTCATACACGATCTGAGTCCCGCACCGGGGGCACGACTCCCCCTGACGCCCGTGGGCATTCAGCGAGTGCGCGAAGTACCCCGCCGACCTCAGTTTGTGCCTTTCATGAGAAGTCGTGTCCAATGATGTCCGACAACACCCGCGGGCATTGAGAGCAACGCGACGCTCACTGTGCTGCTCGAAGCCGTCAACGCCGGGAGATTCCGGCGATCGATTCGAGTAGCCGCGCGAGCCGTTCTTGCTGGTTCCCGGTGATCTCGACGACGGTCGCCCCACCCGTCAGCTCAGGATCGTCCACCAGATCGAGAAGCGCCAGGTTCATGGCGTCTCGAAGTTCGAGGTCCTCGTCGTCCCCGATCTCGATCGCATCGACCTCCGAGAGCGGGAGTACGACGAGCAAATCGACCAACCTCATTGCCTCGGCCGCGACCTCGATGCTCCGCCCGGTGAGCTCTGCGGAGGTCGATGACCTCCGCAGGTCATCGAGCGCGATGAGGTAGGCGACGAAGTCGAGCGGTCCACGTTCCGCGATGACGTGTCCGTCGGCCGGCTCGCCCAGACGGTGGGCGGCGATGCGCAACTGGTGGGCGAACAGTGAAGCGCCCGGAGTGGCCTCGGCCGTATCGACGTCCTCGTACGGATCCGGCAGGATCATCCAGGTCGAGTGGAGGAGAGCGAAGTCGCTGATCAACGTGCTCTTGCCACTGCCATGGGTGCCAGATATCACTACCCGCATCGCCGCATCCCGTTCACGCGAAAAGCACTCCGACCCGACATGTCAGCGGACCTTCTGGCACCGCGGGCAGAAGTGACTGCCACGGTTCATAAAGCTCTCGCGCACGATCGGCGTCCCACAGCGCGGGCATGGCTCGCCCTGGCGCCCATACGCATTCAAACTGTGGGCGAAGTAGCCGGACTGCCCGTTCACGTTGAGGTATTGGGCATCGAAGCTCGTGCCGCCCTCGGCGAGCGCCTTCTCCAGCACGAGCCGCACCTCGGCGAGCAGTGCCCTGGCGCGTCGCCGGGAGAGCGTCGCGGTGGGCTGCTCGTAGTGCACCCGCGCGGCCCACAGCGCCTCGTCGGCGTAGATGTTGCCGATGCCGCTCACGAGGCTCTGGTCGAGCAGGGCGCGCTTGATCGTCGTGCGCCTGGCCTCGAGCCGGGTCAGGAACCGGGCCTCGTCGAAGCGCCCATCGAGCGGGTCGCGGGCGATGTGCGCGACGTGCGACGGCACGCATTCGTCGGGATGATCGGCCGCGGGCACGAGCCGGTCGATCGCCATCGAGCCGAAGATCCGCTGGTCGACGAAGTTCAGTCGCACCGGGCCGTGGGCGGGGTGTTCGAGGTCGATGCGGATGCGCGTGCGCGCGTCATCCACCCCCGGCTCGCGCAGCAGCACCTGGCCGGACATGCCGAGGTGCACCACGAGCGCCTCGCGCGGTTCAGGAGTCTCGGCTTTCGGAGCGGCGGGTCGTACGGCCTCAACCGGCGCGGCGTGCGGCAGTTCCTGAACCGTGACATCGTCCGAGTCCGCGAGCGGAATCCACAGGAACTTGCCGCGACGCTCGGGCGCGAGCATCCGGCGACCGGCGAGCCGTTCCTCGAACGCGCCGCCGACGTGCCGGCGCAGCGAGCGTTCATCGAGGACCTCGACGGATGCCACGACGGCCCCATCGACGGCGGGCGCGAGTCCGCGGCGCACGACCTCGACCTCGGGAAGCTCGGGCACGGCGCTATCGCGCCG
>JBAQPI010000028.1:0-15763 GCA_049305635.1 Rhodoglobus sp.
CGCACCGTCGAGCTCGGGTGGCCTCGCACCGCTTCGTAGGGAGAGTCGATGGCTGAAGAGTTCATCCCAACGCCCCTGTGGGCGAAGGACACCGGCATGCTGCCCGAAAAGTCACGTCGCGCCCTGCTCGAGCTGGTGAAGGGACCGTACCTGTCTCGGGCGGCCTCTCAGCAGAACTGGGAGACGCTGCTTGCGGACGAAGCGTCGATCAGGTCGCGCCTGAACGACATGTTTCTTGACCTCGTGCTCGACCGCGAGGCGGAGTTCGCCTTCGTACGGAACGCGATCGGCGACGAGATCGAGCTTCCGAAGGCGGCACGCACGGTTTCGCTGACGTTCGTCGATACGCTCATGCTGTTGGAGCTACGGCGGGCGATGCTCGCCAGTCAGGATGCCCGCCCGTATGTCGACAAGGCGGACATCTTCAATCAGCTGCAGGCCTATCGGCCGGCGAACAAGGACGAGATCAGCTTCACCCGGAACCTCAACGCCGCGTGGGGCCGGATGCAGAACACGCTCCGCGTCACGCACTCGGTCGGCCAAGGCGATGACCGGGTCGAGATCTCGCCGATCGTTCGACTCCTCATCGACGCCGACCAGGCACATGCCCTCCAGTCCGCCTTCGAGAAGGCGGCCGCGTCCGGTGTCGTCGACGACATCGACGAGGGCGGCGACGAATGACGCTCGACTTCGCCCTCGGCCAACCCACAGGGGATCATCCTGGGCAGTGGCGCCTCGCGCACATCGAGCTCGCGAACTGGGGCACCTTCAACGGTCACCATGTCATCGATGTGGCGCGGAAGGGGCACCTGCTCACCGGCGCCTCGGGTTCGGGCAAGTCGTCATTGCTCGATGCAATCGCCGCGGTGCTGACTCCAGGGCGCATCCGATTCAATGCCGCGGCGCAGGACACGGCGGATCGCAGCAACGACCGCGACTTCGTCAGCTACGTGCGCGGCGCGTGGAGCCGGGAAGTGTCGGAGTATGAGAACAAGGCGGTCGCCTCCTACCTTCGCGGCGGGCGAGCGACATGGTCGGGCGTCCTGCTGCGCTACGAGAACCTGGTCGACGCGCCGATCACCCTGGTGCGCCTGTTCCACATCAAGGGTGCCAGCGTTGACCGCGCGGACCTTGCCGATGCCTGTGTCATTGTCCGCACCACCCCGTCGCTGGTCGACTTCAAGCCCTATGCGGAAGGCGGCCTCGATGTCCGACGGATGAAGGCGGAGCTCGACCCGGTCATCGTGACCTCGGGCGGCGCGAATGGGCAGTTCTTCGCCCGCATCCGCACGCTGTTCAATATGCAGGCCGAGAACGCCCTCGTGCTGCTGCACCGGACGCAGTCCGCGAAGAGCCTCGGCAGTCTTGACGACCTGTTCCGCAACTTCATGCTCGACCGGCCCACGACGTTCGACCGCGCTGACAACGCGGTCACCCAGTTCACCGAACTGAAAGAGGCCTACGACCACGTCGTCGACTTGCGCAAGCAGGCTGAGGCCCTGACCCGGATCGACGAGATCGCGAAGGCGTTCGAGATGGCGAATGCGGAGGTGACGGCGACGCGCGACCTCGCGGAGGCGGTACCTGGATACGTCACGACGGAGCGAGTCCGGCTCGCCAGCGAAGCTCTCGAATCGACTCGAGTCCAAGTCGAGCGGTTCGCCGTCGCAGCGAGCCAGGGGCGTGCGAGGCGCAGCGAAGCGGAGAGTACCCACGAAGCAGCACTCACCCGCCTGAACCAGGCAGGTGGCATCCAGATCACCCAGCTCACCAAGCGGATCGAGGACGCCGAGCAGGCGAAGCAACGCGTCGTCGCTGCACGCGACGGGCTCGCCAAGCAGCTCACCGCCATCGGTGTGGAAATGCCGAGGGACGCAGCCGAGTTCGCCGAACTACTCGCGGTCGCCTCCCGTGAAGCTGACACTGAGTCCCCGGCACCAGTCGGCACCGACCTGCATGACGCGCACAAGAACGCTCGCGACCGGGTCGCGCACCTCGAAGCCGAACTCCGGGAGCTGCGACAGCGGCGAAGCAACATCGACGGGCATCTCCTGCGCGCCCGTGCTGCCCTCGCCCAGGCAACCGGTCTTGGCGAACGGGAACTGCCCTTCGCTGGTGAACTCATCGACGTGCGGCCTGAGCACGAGGAATGGACCGGTGCGATCGAACGTGTGCTCGCGTCGCTTTCGACGACCATCCTCGTGCGGGACACGCATGCCGCGGAAGTTCGTCGAGCAGTCAACGCCCGGCACTGGGGCGCCCGCCTCGTCGTCGATGTCGTGACAGCACGGTCCGATGCCCCAGTCTCGACTTCGGAACGCTCACTCTTCCGTCGGGTTGACGTCGCCGCCGGGCAGTTCGCAGACCACGTGAACAACCGCCTGAGCCGTGAGTTCGACTACGCCTGCGTCGATCACCCGGACGAGCTTGACTCGGTGGATCGCGGCGTCACTATCCAGGGGCTCGTCAAGCGAAGCCGGCGCGGATTCGAGAAGGACGACCGTTTTCAGGTCAACGACCGCAACCACTGGTCACTGGGCTCCAGCAACGAGCCGAAGATTCAGCTCCTGGAGCAGCAGCTCGTCTCCGCCCAGCGAGAGCTCGGGGGCGCGAAGGCTCAGCTTGATGATGCAGGCGGTGAGCGCGACCGTGCCATGCAGCGCCGGACCACGCTCGCGCTCCTGGTCGCTACCGATCCCAGCACGTATGACCTCGAGGGTGCCGAGCACCACGTGCAGTCGCTACGTCGCGAACTGGAAATGCTGACCAAGGCGACCGACCTTGTCCAGGCCGCAGCGGCCGAACAGGAGTCCCGGCTCGCGCGCGATCAGGCACGCAGCGACGCCGCCGACGCCGAGGCGTCGGAACGACTGGCGCGATCCGATGCCGAGCGGTATGCAGAGATTCTGCGAGAAGCGCAGAGCGTCTCGGTCGGCGAACTCACTGTCTCGGCGACGATCGCGCTCAGCGAACGGTTCCGTTCAGCAACTCGAAACCTCACTCTCGAGAACATCGACCGGGTGCAGAGCGAGGTGAAAGACGCCCTCAACGACGTCGAACGCCAGGCATCGAATCGCCGGGGGCAGGCCACGAATCGCTTCGCCGAGCAGGCCGCGAACTTCCGGAGCATGTGGGAGACCGTCCTGCCAGACCTCACGACCTCGATCGAGGATCGCAGCGGTTACCGGATTCGACTCGCCGAGATTCGCGAGCGCGGTCTGCCGGAGTACGAGGCGGACTTCCTCGCCCTGTTGCGCGACCGGTCGCGGGATACCGTCATTCACCTCCGCGATGAGATCCTCGCCGCACCCCGCAGGGTCCAGGACCGTGTGGATCCGGTCAACACATCGCTCGGCAGGTCCCAGTTCGACAAGGGTCGGTATCTGATGATCGTCGTCAAGGAGCAGCGCAGCAGCGAGGTCACCGACTTTCTCGGCGACCTTCGCGCCGTCGTCGATGGCAACTGGACGAGCGATGACATGGTCTCCGCCGAGCGCCGCTTCACCGTGCTCGCCTCGCTCATGCGCAAGCTCGGCTCCGGCGAGAACGCGGACCAGCGATGGCGCCAGCGCGTGCTCGACACCCGCGAGCATGTCACCTTCCAAGCCCAGGAACGTGACCCTGCCGGCACGGTCCTCAACGTCCATGAGTCCGGCGCCGGTCTCTCCGGCGGGCAGCGCCAGAAGCTCGTCATCTTCTGCCTCGCCGCCGCGCTTCGGTACCAACTCGCCGATCCAGACGAGTTCGAGCCCCGCTACGGAACCGTCATCCTCGACGAGGCGTTTGACAAGGCCGATTCGGCGTACACCCGAATGGCGATGGACGTATTCGTCACCTTCGGGTTCCACATGATCCTCGCCACGCCGCAGAAGCTGCTGACGACGCTCGAGACGTACATCGGTGCGATCACCAGTGTGTCCAACCCAGATCGGAACCGCTCCCGCCTCCAGCCAGTTGATTGGGAGCGTTCGGCCTGATGCCGCTCACGCCCGAGGCGTTCATCATGCGCGCCCGCCGGCGCGTGGACGCGAGTCTGCGCGATTGGGCGCTCGGAGATACCACCACGGCGATCCTCGACGCGCCGCTGCAGCCGCCGTCCGAAAGGGACGCGATCGTCGATCTTGACGGGACGCTGCGATGGGTCGAGTCCTGGCGGAAGGCCTCGGAACGGCTGCCGATCTCCGTGATCTGGGTGCAACGGGCGTGGGCTCGAGTCGGCAAGCAGGTCGTGCCGGGTCGGGTCCGGGTGGACGGCCCGGATGCGCTCACGTCGTTGGTTGGAGAGGGTGAACGCTGGCGGCGTTGGACGGAGAGGGTCTCGTCGCTTCGGGGACACCTCGGCACTGCGGTTGACGGCGTGCTCCGGACCCACCTGCGCGAGATCGGCGAACTCGACGAGTCGGATTTCGAGCGCCTCGTTGCCGCAATCGACTGGCTCGTACGGCACCCTGCCTCGGGGTTGCGCGTTCGTGAGCTTCCGATTCGCGGCATCGACACGAAGTGGCTGGAGCGGCACCGGGTCGTTGTTGAATCGTTGACCCTCGTCGTCACCGGGCGCGACGCGCTCGGCCTGAACGAGCGCGTGGATGTCGGACGGATTCGTCTGCTCGATGCCGCTGGATCCGTCGGTGGATTGCGCGACATCGGCGCACCGATCGAAGACCTTGCCGCTCTGGACTTGAGTCCAGAGGCGGCGCTGATCGTCGAGAATCTCCAGACATTCCTGTCCCTGCCGACGATGCCCGGCGTCATTGCCGTGTACGGGCGGGGCAACGCGGTCGTCGCGCTCGCACGCATCCCGTGGTTGCGTGCGGCGCGAACCTTCTATTGGGGAGATCTCGACTCGCACGGCTTCCGCATCCTGAACCAAGCCCGATCTGCCGGTCTCGATGTACAGTCCGTCCTCATGGACTCGCCGACGCTGTATGAGCATCGTGACCTCTGGGTCGTGGAACCGAAGCCGTTCCCTGGTGCCGCGACCCTGCTCACCGACTCTGAAGCCGTTACCTTGGCCGAACTCCGTGCACTCGGTCACGTTCGCCTCGAGCAGGAACGGATCCAGTGGTGCTACGCGCTGGAGGCGCTGAAGGCGGTGCGTTGAGCGCGACGCGCAGTCCGGGTTCCCCAGCAGCCTCTCGGGCGCCGAGAATCCGCTCAGCGCTTGGTGACCTGCCCCGTGAGCGAGGCCACCGGCAGCAGGAAGATGGGCCGCGCGAGGAGCCACACCGCGATCATCAGCACGACGGATCCCGCGAAGATCGAGAACCCGACCCAGTTCACCGCATCCTGCATCCCGTACATGTGGTTGAGGTTGCGCAGGGCGCCGGTCGCGAGCACCAGGGTCACGTGGGCGATGACGAACAGCACGAAGTAGAGCATCACCGGGAAGTGGATCGCGCGCGCGAGACCCACGGGGTAGACCGTGTTCAGCCGGGCGAAGCGCTGGTTCCACAGCGGCGACATCCGGAAGCCGGTGACGACCGCGAGCGGCGCGGCCACGAAGACCGTCAGGAAGTACGCGATCTGCTGCAGCGAGTTGTAGTTGACCCAGCCGTTCTCGGTCGGCCAGTTCAGCGAGACGTACTGGATCGCGACGGAGACCGCGTTGGGGAACGCCTCCCAGCTGGTCGGGATGATGCGCATCCACTGTCCGGAGACGAACAGCAGCACCACGAAGAGCACGCCGTTGGCGACCCAGAGCACGTCGAGGCTCAAGTGCAGCCACAGGTTCAGGCTGATCTTCGTCGGCGGGTACTTGGTCTTGATCGGGCCCGCGTTGTTGCGGGTCCAGTACGCCGCGGGCCGCGTCGTGGTGCGCACCTGCCAGCCCGTGCGGATGATCAACAGGATGAAGAAGGCGTTGAGGAAGTGCTGCCAGCCCAGCCAGGCCGGGAAGCCGACGGGGGCACCTTCGGGCAGCTCGTACTCGCCCGGGTAGGTCTGCATGAAGTCCTGCACCGCCGGGAAGTCACGCACGATGTTGGCCAGCAGCACGGCGGCGGCGGCGAAGACGATGCCGATCGGACCCAGCCAGAGCAGGGCGACGATGCGATCCTTGGCCGTCGTGCCCTCCAGCACGCTCGTCACGAGCGGCGCGCTTCGATCGCGTCGATCAGCTGCGGCACGACCGTGAACAGATCGCCGACGATGCCGAAGTCGGCGACCTCGAAGATCGGCGCGTCCGCGTCCTTGTTGATCGCGACGATGGTCTTCGCGGTCTGCATGCCTGCCCGGTGCTGGATGGCGCCGGAGATGCCGAGGGCGATGTAGAGCTGAGGCGCGACGGTCACGCCGGTCTGCCCGACCTGGTAGGACTGCGGCACATAGCCCGCGTCGACGGCCGCGCGAGAGGCGCCGACGGCCGCCCCGAGGGCGTCGGCAAGCCGCTCGACGAGCTCGAACTTCTCGGCCGAGCCGAGGCCGCGGCCGCCCGAGACGACCTTCGCGGCGGTCTTGAGATCCGGGCGGTTCGAGGCGACGGTGGTCTCGCCCACCGAGTCGACCGTGCCGTACTTGGCGGCGTCGACGGTGATGGATGCCGTGGTCGTGGTGCCTGCGGCCGCCTCCGCGCGTTCATCGATTGCGCCCTCGCGCACGGTGATCACGAACGGACCGCCCTCGATCGAGGACTCGACGGTGTACGCGCCGCCGAACACCGAGTGGGTCGCGACGATGCGGCCGTCGGCAAGGCCGACATCGACCGCGTCGGCGGCGAGTGCGGCGCCGAGGCGGCCGGCGATGCGGCCGGCGACGGCGCGTCCGTCCACCGAGTTCGCGATGAGGATCGCGGCGGGCTCGAGTGCGGCGGCCGCGGCGGCGAGGGCCTCGACCTCCGCTCCGGCGATGGCCGTGGCATCCGATTCGGCGATGTAGACCTGCTCGGCACCGAGGGCGGCGAGCGCCCCCGCCGCGGCGCCCTTGGTGACGACCGCGATCGGGGTGCCGAGCCGCTTGGCCGCCGCGATGAGCATGCCGGCGGAGCTGCGCGGCGCGCCGGATTCGGTGACCTCGATGAGGGCGAGGATGTTCGTCATGGTTGTCTCCTGAGCTCTCGTGTGCCTAGATCAGTCGTGCTGCGACGAGGAATTCGGCGAGTTCTGCCGCGGCGTTGCCGTCGTCGACGACCTTGCGGCCGGCGTCGCGCGGAGGCCGTTCCTTCGTCGAGAGCACCACCGAGGTGCTCGCGGCGTCGTCGATACCGAGGTCGGCGACGGTGAGGGTCTCGAGCGGCTTCTTCTTCGCCGACATGATGCCCTTGAAGTTGGGGAATCGGGGCTCCGCGATGCGCTCCGTGACCGCGATCACCGCGGGAAGCACGGCATGCACGTCGGCGGTGCTGTGCTCGCTGCCGCGAACGCCGCTGACGGTGTCACCGGCGATCGTGACCTCGTCGAGCGAGTCGAGGCTCGGCCGGCCGAGAAGCTCGGCGATCCAGCCGGCGAGCACACCGCCACGTCCGTCGGTCGACTCCGCACCGGCGATCACGAGGTCGGCGCCGGCCCGCGCGATCGCGCCGGCGAGCACCTTCGCGGTGCGGGCGAGGTCGGCGCCGGCGAGACCGTCGTCGACAACGTGGATGGCGCTGTCGGCGCCCATCGCGAGACCCTTGCGCAGGGCGTCGGATGCGGAGTCCGGCCCCATGGTGAGCACGACGACCTCGACGTTCTTGTCGGCATCCTTGGCCAGCAGCGCCACCTCGACGGCCCGTTCGCCGATCTCGTCGACGATCAGTTCACTCGCGGCGCGATCGAGCAGTCCGGTCGAGGTGTCGAGCTTGCGGTCACCCCAGGTGTCCGGAACCTGTTTGACCAGGGCGATGATTTTCACGTTTGCTCTCCTCGTTGGTGAACCGTCACCGTCATTTCTATCTGATTTGTCGCGATGTTCCGATTCGTGCCTATCGATGGCTGCGTTAATTATTGTCGGTAGTCCTAATATGATGTAGGAGTACCAACTATTATCTACGCCGTCGTGACCGCAACGAAAGGCAAGCCATGGCTCGCGAACTCACCCACTTCGTCGGTGGCCAGCATGTGAAGGGCACGTCCGGCCGGTTCGGCGATGTCTTCGATCCGAACACGGGCGAGGTGCAGGCTCGCGTGCCGCTCGCGACGACCGCCGAGGTCGAGGCCGCGATCGCCAACGCAGCCGAGGCCCAGCCGATCTGGGCGGAATACAACCCGCAGCGCCGCGCCCGCGTGCTCATGCGCTTCCTCGAGCTCGCTCGCGCCGACCAGCAGTCGCTCGCCGAGCTGCTCTCATCGGAGCACGGCAAGACCGTCGCGGACGCCAAGGGCGACATCGACCGTGGCCTCGAGGTCATCGAGTTCGCCATCGGCGCGCCGCACCTGCTCAAGGGCGAGTACACGACCGCAGCAGGCACCGGCATCGACGTGTACTCGATGCGCCAGCCGCTCGGCGTGGTGGCGGGCATCACCCCCTTCAACTTCCCGGCGATGATCCCGCTGTGGAAGTGCGGGCCGGCCCTCGCCGCGGGCAACGCCTTCGTCCTCAAGCCCTCCGAGCGCGACCCCTCGGTGCCGCTGCGCATCGCCGAGCTCTTCATCGAGGCGGGATTGCCCGCGGGCGTGCTCAATGTCGTCAACGGCGACAAGGAGAGCGTCGACGCGATCCTGAACGACGACCGCGTCAAGGCCGTCGGCTTCGTGGGCTCGACTCCGATCGCGCAGTACATCTACGAGACCGCGGCGAAGAACGGCAAGCGCGCCCAGTGCTTCGGCGGCGCCAAGAACCACATGATCGTCATGCCCGACGCCGACCTCGATCAGGTCGCCGACGCCCTCATCGGGGCGGGCTACGGCTCGGCCGGCGAGCGGTGCATGGCGATCTCGGTCGCGGTCCCCGTCGGCAAGGAGACCGCCGACGCGCTCGTCGCCAAGCTCACCGAACGCGTCAAGGAGCTCAAGGTCGGGCACTCGCTCGACCCGGAGGCCGACTACGGCCCCCTGGTGACCAAGGATGCCGTCGACCGCGTCTCCGGCTACATCCAGACCGGCGTCGACGAGGGCGCCACTCTCATCGCCGACGGACGCGGCTACCGGGCGAAGGGATACGAGAACGGTTTCTTCCTCGGGCCGACGCTGTTCGACAACGTCACCTCCGAGATGACGATCTACAAGGAGGAGATCTTCGGCCCCGTGCTCATCGTCGTGCGCGCCGAGGACTACGAGGAGGGGCTGCGGCTGGCCAGCGACCACATCTATGGCAACGGCGTCTCGATCTTCACGCGGGACGGCGACGCCGCCCGCGACTTCAGCGCGCGCGTCAACGTCGGCATGGTCGGTGTCAACGTGCCGATCCCGGTACCGATCGCCTACCACACCTTCGGCGGCTGGAAGAAGTCCGGCTTCGGCGACCTCAACCAGCACGGTCCCGACGCGTTCCGGTTCTACACCAAGACGAAGACGGTCACCTCCCGCTGGCCATCCGGCATCAAGGATGGCGCGAGCTTCGTCATCCCGACCATGCACTGAGGCCCGGTATGCTGCTGCTCGAAGAACAGAGGGCACTCGTCGAGGCCGTCCGCGACTTCGCCGAGCGCTCCCTCGCGCCACACGCGGTCGAGTGGGACCAGGCGAAGCACTTCCCGGTGGACGTGCTGCGCGAGGCGGGCGAGCTCGGCCTCGGCGGCATCTACTCGAGCGAGGAGTTCGGGGGTTCCGGACTCACCAGGCCCGACGCCGCGCTGATCTTCGAGAACCTCGCGCGGGGCGACACCACGATCGCGGCGTACATCTCGATCCACAACATGGTCACCTGGATGATCGACAGCTACGGCACGCGCGAGCAGCGCGAGCGCTGGGTGCCGCCGCTGGCATCCATGGCGGTGCTCGGCAGCTACTGCCTCACCGAGACCGATGCGGGCTCCGACGCGGGCGCGCTGCGCACGACCGCCGTGCGCGACGGCGATCACTACGTCATCAACGGCGCCAAGCAGTTCATCTCCGGGGCGGGCACCTCGGGCACCTACGTCGTCATGGCCCGCACGGGCGCGCCGGGGGCGAAAGGCCTCTCCGCGATCGTCGTCGAAGACGGCACTCCCGGGCTGTCGTTCGGCGAGAACGAGAAGAAGATGGGCTGGAACGCGCAGCCCACCCGCGCGGTCGTCTTCGAGCATGTGCGCGTCCCCGTCGCGAACCGCCTCGGCGACGAGGGCATGGGCTTCCAGATCGCGATGAAGGGACTCAACGGCGGCCGGCTCAACGTGGCCGCGTGTTCCCTCGGCGGCGCCCAGTGGGCGTACGAGCGGGCGGTCGACTACCTGGCCAACCGCACGGCCTTCGGCGGCAAGCTGATCGACAACGCGGCGCTGCAGTTCCAGCTCGCCGACATGGCCACGAGCCTCGAGGCGGCGCGCCTGTTCCTGGCGAGCGCCTCGGATGCGCTCGAGCGCGGCGACAAGGACGTGGTGCGGCAATGCGCCATGGCCAAGCGCTTCGTCACCGACGCCTGCTTCGAGGTGGCCAACAGCGCACTGCAATTGCATGGTGGCTACGGGTACCTGGCGGACTACGGTATTGAGAAGGTGGTGCGCGATCTGCGCGTGCACCAGATCCTCGAGGGGACGAACGAGATCATGCGCATGATCGTCGGACGGGACATCGCGGCGGGCGCGGCATGAGTTCGGTGCTCTTCGAGCGCCACGGGCGGCTGGGCGTCGCGACCCTCAACCGGCCGGAGGCGATCAACGCCCTCAACCACGAGATGGTCATCGCCCTCCAGTCCCAATTGGACGCGTGGCGCGACGACGCGGCCGTTCACACCGTCGTGCTCACGGGTGCCGGTGACCGCGGGCTGTGCGCCGGCGGCGACATCGTCTCGATCTACGAGGACGCGAAGCAGGGCGGCACGGGATCGGTGGACTTCTGGCGCGACGAGTACCTGCTCGACGCGATGATCGCCCGATACCCCAAGCCGGTCGTCGCCATCATGGACGGCATCGTGCTCGGCGGCGGCATCGGCCTCGCCGCGCACGCGAGCCACCGCATCGTGACCGAGAAGTCCTCGGTCGGCCTGCCGGAGACGACGATCGGCTTCGTGCCCGACGTCGGCGGCACCTATCTGCTCTCCCGCGCTCCCGGCGAGCTCGGCACCCACCTCGCGCTCACCGCGGGCTCGATTGACGGCGCCGACGCGATCGCGATCGGCTTCGCGGACAGCTTCGTCGCTCGCGAGAGCCTGCCGGCGCTGCTCGCCGCGCTGGAGACCCAGCCGGTCGAGGAGGCCATCGCGGCGTTCGCGGTGGAGCCGCCGGCATCCGGGCTGATACTGCAGCGGGGGTGGGTGGATGCCGCGTACGCCGGCGACGATCTCGCCACGATCCTCGACCGCCTCGACGCCGCCGGTGGCGAGCCCGCGGTGAAGGCCGCTGCGACCATCCGCCGCAAGTCCCCGACCGCGCTGCACGTGACGCTCGCCGCTTTGCGACGGGCGCGAGCGCTGCCCGACCTCGAGTCGGTGCTCGACCAGGAGTTCAGGGTCTCCGTGCGCTCGCTGGGGTGGCATGATCTTGCCGAGGGCATCCGCGCGCAGGTCATCGACAAGGACCGCGATCCCCGATGGGATCCGGCCGGCATCGACGAGGTCGACGCAGAGAGCGTGCGGCAGGTCTTCGACCCGCTCGAGGATGAACTCGGGCTCGCCCGCTGACACGACCACCCGCGCGACGTCGCGCGACGACAGGAGGATGGCAATGACCGCGATCGCCTTCATCGGCCTCGGCAACATGGGCGGCCCGATGGCCGCCAATCTCGTGACGGCGGGCCACGCCGTCACGGGCTTCGACCTCGTCCCGACCGCGCTCGAGCACGCGCGTGAGGCGGGCGTGACGATCGCGGAGTCGGGGGCCGCCGCCGTGGCATCCGCCGAGGTCGTCATCACGATGCTGCCCAACGGCAGACTCGTGCTCTCCGCCTATGACGAGCTGCTCGCCGCGGCCCCGGCCGGCGCGCTCTTCATCGACTCCTCGACGATCGCCGTGGATGACGCGCGCACCGCCAACGCGCTCGCGACGGCCAAAGGCTTCCGCTCGATCGACGCCCCCGTCTCGGGCGGGGTCGGCGGAGCCGCCGCCGGGACGCTGACCTTCATGGTCGGCGCGACCGCGGAGGACTTCGCCGCCGCGCAGCCGATCCTCGACGTCATGGGCGGCCGGATCGTGCACTGCGGCGACCCGGGGGCCGGGCAGGCCGCGAAGATCTGCAACAACCTCATCCTCGGTATCTCGATGATCGCCGTGAGCGAGGCCTTCGTGCTCGGCGAGAAGCTCGGCCTGACCAATCAGGCGCTGTTCGACGTCGCCTCGACCGCATCCGGTCAATGCTGGGCCCTGACCACGAACTGCCCCGTGCCGGGCCCTGTGCCGACCAGCCCAGCCAATCGCGACTACCAGCCCGGATTCGCCGGCGCGCTCATGGCCAAGGACCTCGGCCTCGCCGTGGAGGCGTTCGAGTCGACCGGCACCCACGCCGAGGTCGGCACCCTCGCCGCGCAGCTGTACCGTAGCTTCGCGGACGAGGGCGGCGCCGGGGTGGACTTCTCGGGCATCATCAACGAGATCCGTGAGAAGTCGACGAAGGGCGCAGCATGACGACCGAATACGAGACGATCCTGATCGAGACCCGAGGTCGCGTCGGGATCATCACCCTGAACCGGCCGAAGGCGCTCAACGCCCTCAACGTCACCGTCATGCACGAGGTCGTCGCCGCAGCGCAGGCCTTCGACGCCGACCGCGACATCTCGGTGATCGTGCTGACCGGCTCCGAGCGGGCCTTCGCGGCCGGTGCCGACATCAAGGAGATGGCCGACAACGACTACGCCGAGGTGCTGCTGAGCAACTGGTTCTCGGACTGGGACCTCCTCACGGGCATCCGCAAGCCCCTGCTGGCCGCGGTGGCCGGTTACGCCCTCGGCGGCGGCTGCGAGCTCGCGATGCTGTGCGACGTCATCGTCGCGGCGGACACCGCCCAGTTCGGGCAGCCCGAGATCAACCTCGGCGTCATCCCTGGCATGGGTGGCTCGCAGCGCCTCACGCGCGCGATCGGCAAGTCCAGGGCGATGGAGATGGTGCTCACCGGCCGCTCGATGGGCGCCGAGGAGGCCGAGCGGGCCGGGCTGGTCGCCCGGGTGTTCCCGGCCGAGTCGATGCTGGAGGAGGCCCTCAAGATCGCCGAGACGATCGCTTCGAAGTCGCTGCCGGTGGTCATGGTCGCCAAGGAAGCGGTCAATCGCGTGTTCGAGACCAACCTCACCGAGGGCGCCAAGTTCGAGCGTCGCACGTTCTATGCTCTCTTCGCGCTCGAAGACCAGAAGGAGGGCATGGCCGCCTTCATCGAGAAGCGCAAGCCCGAGTTCAAACACCGCTAGGAGCAGCACCGATGGACATCACCGGAAAAGTAGCCCTCGTCACGGGGGGCGCCTCAGGGCTCGGCCTCGCCACCGTCAAGCGATTCGTCGCGGGCGGCGCCAAAGTGGTCATCGCCGACCTGCCCTCCTCGGCGGGTGCCGAACGTGCCGCCGAACTTGGCGACGGAGTGGTCTTCGCGCCGACCGACGTGACCGACGAGGCGAGCGTGCAGGCGGCGATCGATGCCGCGAGCGCGCTCGGCGGACTCGACATCGTGGTCAACTGCGCGGGCATCGTCAACGGCTTCCGGGTCGTCGGCAAGAAGGGCCCGTTCCCGCTCGAGGCCTTCGCCCGGGTCGTCAACATCAATCTCATCGGCACCTTCAACGTCATCCGCCTCGCGGCCGCGCGCATGATCGAGGACCCGGCCTCCGGCGAGGAGCGCGGCGTCATCATCAACACGGCCTCCGTCGCCGCCTACGAGGGCCAGATCGGCCAGGCCGCATACTCTGCCTCCAAGGCGGGCGTGGTAGGCCTCACGCTGCCGATCGCACGCGATCTCGCCGAGCACAAGATCCGGGTCATGACGATCGCGCCCGGCCTGTTCCACACGCCGATGTTCGACTCGCTGCCGCCCGAGTCGATCGAGTCCCTCGCGGCCTCGACCCCGCATCCGCGCCGACTCGGCACCGCCGAGGAGTATGCCGCACTCGCCGCACACATCGTGGAGAACGCGATGCTCAACGGCGAGACCATCCGGCTGGACGGCGCCGTGCGGCTCGAGCCCCGCTGATGTCCGAGGCCACCGTCCTCCTCGAGCGTTCGGGAGGCGTCGCGCGGCTGACGATGAATCGTCCGGATGCCGCGAACGCGATGTCGCTGGCGTTCGCGAGCCAGTTCCGAGCCGCCGTGGCGGAGGCCGACGCGGACCCGGGATGCCACGTGCTCCTGCTGCGCGGCAACGGCAGGTTCTTCTCCGCCGGCGGGGACGTGGCCGAGATGGCCGCCGCCGAGGACCCCTCGGCCTACCTCCTGGAGCTGGCCGGCACCATGAGCGCCGGCGTGCTCGACCTCGCCAGGTCGCGACTGCTCGTGATCGCCGTCGTGCACGGACCCGCGGCGGGCGCGGGGCTCGGCCTCGTGCTGAACGCCGACATCGTGCTCGCGGGCGAGTCCGCGACGTTCATCGCGGCGTACTCGGGAGTGGGGCTCACCCCGGATTGCGGCGTCTCGCACCTGCTTCCGCGCGCGGTGGGACCGCGCCGCGCGATCGAGCTGTGCCTGGCTGGCCGCGTGCTCACCGCTGCCGATGCCCTGGCGTGGGGCCTCGTCAGCGAGGTGCACCCCGACGCCGACCTGGCCGCCGTGGCGGAGGCGCGTGCGCTCGAACTCGCCGGTGGTGCGACCCAGGCGATCGGCCCGACGAAGCTCCTCCTCACCGCCGCAGCGCTCTCGGACTACGCCGAGGCGCTCGCGCGCGAGAGCGAATCGATCTCGGCGATCGCGGCCCATCCCGATACCCGGGCGCGGATCGCGGCCTTCGTGCAGCGGAGCGCGGCGAAGCGGCCCTGAGCGGCGAGATGCTCAGCCGAGGGGCTCGGGCGGGTTCACCGGGTCGAAGTCCCCGGAGTCCTGGCGGAACTTGGCCAGGATGCGCACGAGTTCGCCGACCTCGCGGGCCTCGAGTCCGGGCTCCTCGAAGAACTGGTTCAGCAGCACGGTCGCCTTCTCGGTCACCTCGCGCCCCTCGTCCGTGATCCGCACGATCGTGGCTCGTCCGTCATGCGGGTGGGCGGTGCGCACGACGAGCCGGTCCGCCTCGAGGCGATCCACGGTGTTGGTGACGCTCGTGGGGTGCACCTGGAGGCGGCGGGTGGCGCTGGCCATGGGCATCCCGCCCTCTCTCGCGAACGAGAGCAGGCGAAGCATCTCGTAGCGGGCGAACGACAACCCCAGCGGCCTGAGAATCGACTGCACGCGACTGAGCATGAGCTGCTCGGCGCGCATGATGGAGGTCACGACCGCCATGCCGTCTGCGGCTTCGCTCCAGCCGTGCAGTCGCCATTGGCGGTGGGCTTCCGCGATCGGGTCCCAGGGCAGGGGTGAGTGGTTGGCCACCGGCCTAGGTTACAGTTCCAGCGACTCGCCGGGCTCGAGGGGGAAGAACGCGCCGCCGCCGCGCTGTGTCATCGCCTCGATGCGGGCGTTGGCCATCGTCTTGCCGATCTGCGAGAGCGGGGCCTCGTGCGTCGGGAAGGCGCGCTTGGGCGCGACCGCGAGCACGTAGTCCATCGCCTCGCCGATCTTGAGCCACGGGGCGCCGATGGGGGCGGCGAGCGTGCCGACCGCGACGGGCGGCACGGTGTACGAATCGCCCCCGTAATAGAGCTCGTCGTC
>JBAQPI010000029.1:0-1558 GCA_049305635.1 Rhodoglobus sp.
GCGGTCGTGCCGGTGGGCGACGACCAGAAGCAGCACATCGAGCTCACCCGGGACCTGGCGAACCGGTTCAACTCGCGTTTCGGTGAGACCTTCCGCGAGCCCGCCCCGATGATCCTCGAGGAGACCGCGCGCATCTACGACCTGCAGAACCCGACCGCCAAGATGAGCAAGTCGGCGGCGTCGGAGGCCGGTGTCGTGTGGCTGCTGGACGACGATTCGAGAACCGCGAAGAAGTTCAAATCGGCCGTCACCGACGACGAGCGCGAGATCCGCTTCGACCGCGGCGCCAAGCCCGGCGTGTCCAACCTCCTCACGATCCTGTCGGCCTTCGGCGGCGACCCGGTGGACGAACTCGTCGAGCGCTACACCGGGCACGGCTACGGGGACCTCAAGTCGGATGTCGCGGATGCCGTGGTCGGCACCTTCGGGCCGATCCGCGACCGGGCGAACCAGATGCTCGCCGATCCCGCCGAACTCGACCGCATCCTCACCGCCAACGCCGACCGCGCGAACGAGATCGCCCAGGCGACACTGAAGACGGTGTACGACCGGGTCGGCTTCCTGCCGCGCACATGAGGCCGGTGCCGCTACGTACGGCGCGACTGCGGCACGGCTTCGGCGACGAGCTGCATGGAGACCCTCCGCATAACTCCTGCTGACCTCCCCGGACCGGGACCTCACCCGCCACACGCCGCACCGAGCAGGAGTTGTGCCGTCAGAGCACCCTGCGGAACCGGCGGTGCACGGCCATCAGGTTCACCACCGCATCGCGGACGGCGGCGGGGTCGCGCATGGTTCGCCGGTAGACCGGACGCAGTGTCATCAGCCCGAGGCGCGCCGCCGCGAGGTCACGGTCGCGATCCCGCACATGGAGCTCCCAACCGTCATGGGCGAGCCTGCTGTCCGCCTCGAGCACGAGGCAGCCCTCGACGAGCAGGTCGACGCGCCCGACGCCCTCGAGCGTGACCTGTGGCTCACACCGGAGCCCGGCCGAGCGCACGATCATCCGCAGAATCGTCTCCTGCCCCGCTTCGGCACGGCCGTCGACGAGCCGCCGGAGTCGACGCGCCCGTTCCGGCGCGCCGTCGAAGACCTGCTCAAGGCCGAAATCATCCAACAGTCCGAGGTGGAGCGCGTTGTCGATGGACGCGAGCGCCCACCATGGGCGCTGACATCGCAGCGTCTGAACGAGGGCATCGATCAGGCCCACGGAGCACTCGTCTCCCCCCGCCGGTTCCAGCAAGGGATGCCAATGAAGCAGGACGCTGCCGCGACCCGCGCTGAGGGGAACGGCCCGTTCCGGATGCCGCATTCGCGACATGGCTCGATCGACATGTACGTGGGTGCGGGGGTCGTCAGCGAACACCCCGTTGAGCACCAGCGCCGAAACGCAGGCGAGTCGGCCCCCGACACGAACGGCGCGCAGGATCTCGGGCGCCGTGCCCGGCAGCGCATAGTGATCCCGCCGCACCCGGATCAGTGCGCCGAGCCGCACCGCCTCGGTCAGCGTCCACGGCGCCGCTCCCGCCCGCAGCAACTCGTGCCGCGACGCGATGCG
>JBAQPI010000030.1:0-4638 GCA_049305635.1 Rhodoglobus sp.
CGTTCGCCGCGGTCGCGGGGCGCGCGGCATTGCTGGTTTCCGCGGCCGTCGTGCTCGCCGTCGCCGCCGGCGCCGAGGCCTGGCACGGCAACGAGCAGCTCGCGGGCGGGGACGGGCGAGGGCTCGAGGCCGTGCACGGCGTGCTCGTGGTCGCGATCCTGCTGCTCGGCCTCGCGGCGCTGCTGCCGGGCATCCTCGACCGGCGCGCACTCTTCTGGCTCGGCGCGGCGATCGCCACCGTCACCGGGGTCACGAGCTGGGCATCCGGCGATGCCGAGGTCGCGCTCGTGGTGGCCGAGCCCACCGCGAGCATCGTGCTCGCCTCCGCGCTGACGCTCGTGCTCGCGCTGCGGGTCGTGCTCCCGCGCACCGGCACCCTCGAGCGGGTCGTGGCATGCGCCGCGATCCCGGCCTCGGCGACCTGGGCGCTGCAGGCCGCACTGCGCCCGGCGCACCTCGACGAGCAGACGCTGGCCCTCGTCACGATCGGCGCACTGTGCCTCGCGCACGTCGTCGCCTTCGTGCTCGCGCGGCCCCCGTTCACGACCGCGGTCACCTGGGTCGCGATCGGCCTCGCCGCGATCACCGCGCTCTCGGCGATCATGCGGGAAGCGGTCGACCCCATCGAATGGGCGAGCCTGCCGGTCGCGATCGCGCTGCTCGCGACCGGCACCGTGCAGCTGCGCCGCACCGCCGCCGCGCGCAGCTGGGCCTGGCTCGCGCCCGGCATCCTCGTGCTACTGCTGCCCTCGCTCGTGCTCACCTTCACCGACGACGCGGTGTGGCGACTCGTCGCGCTCGGCCTGACGTGCGTCGGCCTCATCGCGATCGGGGCGCTCGCGCGCCTGCAGGCGCCGCTCATCCTCGGCTCGATCATCGTGCTCGTGCACGCGGGCCGCACCTTCGCGCCGCAGCTGCGTGCGATCTACGAGTCCACCGAGTGGTGGGTGTGGGCGGCGATCGGAGGCGCCATCATCCTGTTCCTCGGCTTCACGATCGAGCGCCGCATCCGCAACCTCAAGTCGGTCACGGCGAGGGTGTCGCAACTGCGGTAGCGCGCCTGGTGGCGGTGACCGATCTCACCGCGCTGTCCGTCGACGGCAAGCAGGCGCATTGGCACGTGCGCGGCGATAACTTCCAGGGAGCTGCTCGATCTCGTTGCCACCCACGCCCGTGACTACGCCGACACCGCCGCCGAGCGCGTCGTGACTCGGTCTTCGCCCCGCCGCACTCCGTTTTCGTGATGTCAGTTCGCGCTGACGTCAGTCCGAACTGACATCGCCAAAACGGCGCGGCCCGGGCGCGGGGAGTTGCGGGGGTGGTTCAGGCCTGGTCGACCGGGCACCAGTAGAGCTTGCGGCCGCCGACCTCCTCCATGACGATCGGCGTGCCGCAGACCCGGCAGGGCAGTCCGGCGCGGTGGTACACCCAGTGCCGGTCAGAGCGCGACGCCATCGCGCCGTCGTAGGCCTCGGGCGAGAGCCCGTCCATCGTCATCATCTGGCCCGTGGCGACGCCGACGCGCAACAGGTGGTCCCAGTCCCTCCAGAGTGCGCGGATCGTCTCCTCGGGCAGATCGCGGCCGGGGATGTGCGGGTCGAGCCGGGCGCGGAACAGCAGCTCCGCGCGGTACACGTTGCCGATGCCGCTGACCACGGACTGATCCATGAGCAGCAGGCAGATCGGCGTGGGCTTCTTGCGCACCGTCGCCAGGAACCGCTCCTCGGCTTCGACCGGGTCGTCGACCAGAGGGTCCGGGCCGAGCTTGCCGATGACGGCCTGCACCTGGTCGGGGGTGAGCACCTCGCAGGCGGTCGGGCCGCGCAGGTCGGCGCAGGTGGCATCCGTCAGCAGGCGCACCCGGACGGCGCCGATCGGCTCGGGCGGGAAGGAGTCCAGCGCCGTCTCGACCTCCTGCTCGGCCATCCGCAGCCGGGTGCGGCGCGGCGCGCCGATCGAGGAGAGCGAGTCCTCGAAGGCGCCGACCACCGTGCCCCGCTGGTTGGTCTGGCCCATGCGGCCCGCGGCGGAGGCGATCGTGGCATCCGCGGTGATGTCGCCGGCGAAGTCCCACGCCCCGTACATGCCCAAGTGCACGCGCAACCAGAGATCGTGGTCGAACTCGAGGAACAGCTGCTTGCCGACGGCCTTCGCCTGCGTCATGACGTGCCCGTCGAGCTGCGCCGCGCCGGCCACGAAGCGCCCCTGCGGTGAGGATGCCGCGACCGCCTTGCCCACGAAGTGCAACGCGAACTGGCGCGCGATCCGGTGGACGGAGTGCCCCTCAGGCATCGACGGAATGTCCGGCGATCCGACCGGTGGTCTCGAACTCGGCGAGCTGCGCGATGCGCCTGGCGTGGCGCTCCTCGCCCGAGAACGGTTCGGCGATGAAGACGTCGATGAAGTGCTTGGCCTCCTCGACGCTGTGCTGACGCGCCCCGATCGAGATGAGGTTCGCGTCATTGTGCTGCCGGGCCAGCAACGCGGTCGACTCGCTCCAGACGAGTGCGGCGCGGGCGCCCTCGACCTTGTTGGCGGCCATCTGCTCCCCGTTGCCGGAACCGCCGAGCACGATGCCGAGGCACTCGACGCCCGCCGCCTGGTCGCGCGCCACCGCGAGCGCCGCGTTGATGCAGAAGCTCGGGTAGTCGTCGAGCGGGTCGTAGCTCGTCGGTCCGTGGTCGACCACCTCGTGGCCGGCCGAGCGGAGGTGCTCCTGGAGGTCCCGCGAGAACTCGAGACCGGCGTGATCCGTGGCGATGTGGATGCGCATGAGCCCAAGTCTAGGTCTGGCGGCGGACCCCGCCCGAGGCCTCCTAAGCTGGATCGACGCGGTCACGAACCGCCCGGCGGAACCGAGAAGGAGTGCGCAATGCCCGGTGAGAACCTCACGAGAGCAGAGGCCCAGGAGCGTAAGGCGCTCATCGACGTCCACGGCTATGAGATCGACCTCGACCTGACCACGGGTGCCGAGACCTTCTCGAGCACGACGACCGTCAGGTTCTCGGCGATCAAGACCTCCTCGACGTTCATCGATGCCATCACGAAGCGCGTGCACGCGATCACCCTCAACGGCGAGCACCTCGACCCGCGCGAGGCCAGCGACGGCGTGCGCATCCAGCTGCACGACCTCTTGGCCGAGAACGAGCTCGTCGTCGTCGCGGATGCCATGTACACCAACACGGGCGAGGGCCTGCACCGCTTCGTCGACCCCGTCGACGGCGAGGTGTACCTGTACTCCCAGTTCGAGGTGCCGGACTCCCGGCGCGTCTTCGCGGTGTTCGAGCAGCCCGACCTCAAGGCGACATTCCAGTTCACGGTGCGGGCCCCCGCGAACTGGCAGGTCGTGAGCAACCAGCCCACCCCCGAGCCGGAGGTCGACGGGGACGAGGCGACCTGGGTGTTCGCTCCGACACCGGTGCTCTCGAGCTACGTCACGGCGCTGGTGGCGGGGCCGTATGCCGTGGTACGCGATGAGCTCACCTCGAGCGATGGCCGCGTCATCCCGCTCGGCATCTACTCGCGCAAGTCGCTGAGCCAGTACCTCGACGCGGACTACCTCTTCGAGAAGACGAAGCAGGGCTTCGAGTTCTACGAGCGGCACTTCGCCTACCCCTACCCCTTCGAGAAGTACGACCAGCTCTTCGTGCCCGAGTTCAACGCCGGGGCGATGGAGAACGCCGGCGCGATCACCTTCACCGAGACCTACGTGTTCCGCTCGAAGGTCACCGACGCGATCAAGGAGCGCCGGGTCGTCACGATCCTGCACGAGCTCGCCCACATGTGGTTCGGCGACCTCGTGACCATGAAGTGGTGGAACGACCTGTGGCTCAACGAGTCCTTCGCGGAGTGGGCTTCGACCCTCGCAGCGGCGGAGGCGACCGAGTGGAACGAGGCGTGGACCACGTTCCAGGCCATGGAGAAGAGCTGGGCCTACAAGCAGGACCAGCTGCCATCCACGCACCCGGTCGTCGCGACCATCAACGACCTGGAGGACGTGCAGGTCAACTTCGACGGCATCACCTACGCCAAGGGCGGCTCGGTGCTCAAGCAGCTCGTCGCCTGGGTCGGGCTCGAGCACTTCATGGCCGGTGTGGCCGCGTACTTCGCCAAGCACGAGTACGGCAACACCGAGCTGAGAGACCTGCTCGCCGAGCTCGAGACCACCTCCGGCCGCGACCTGTCGACGTGGTCGAAACTGTGGCTCGAGACCGCGGGCGTCAACACCCTGCGTCCCGAGCTGGAGGTGACCGAGGATGGAGAGATCACCGCATTCGCGGTGCTGCAGACCGCAGATCCCGGCTACCCCACCATCCGCCCGCACCGTCTCGCGATCGGCTTCTACACCCTGCGCGGCGGCAAGCTGCAACGCGACCACCGCATCGAGCTCGACGTGGACGGCGAGCGCACCGAGGTGCCCGAACTCGCCGGGATGCAACGCCCGGACCTGATCCTGGTCAACGACGATGACCTCGCCTACGCCAAGATCCGCCTCGACGAGCGCTCGCTGACCGTCGCCATGGAGCACCTCGAGGACATCGACGACCCGCTGGCGCGCGCCCTGGTGTGGGGTGCGGCCTGGGACGCCACCCGCGACGCCGAGACGAAGGCCGGCGACTACGTGCAGCTGGTGCTGAA
>JBAQPI010000031.1:0-5226 GCA_049305635.1 Rhodoglobus sp.
CGCATCGCCCGCGAACTGCACGACGTGCTCGCCCACTCGCTCAGCCAGATCAACGTGCAGGCGGGCGTCGGGCTGCACCTCATGGACGCGCACCCCGAGAAGGCCAAGGAGGCCCTGGCGAGCATCAAGGACTCCTCGAAGTCCGCCCTCGACGAGGTGCGCTCCCTGCTCGGCGTGCTGCGGGCCGACAACGGCGACCTGGACGCGCCGCTCGTGCCGGAGCCCGACCTGTCCCGGCTGCCGGGGCTCGTGGACTCGGTGCGCACGCAGGGCATCGAGGTCGCCTTCTCCAGCACCGTGGATGACGCGCCCAAGGCGACGCAGCTGGCGATCTACCGCATCGTGCAGGAGTCGCTCACGAACGTCGTGCGGCACGCGGATGCCACGCGCGCGAGAGTCGGGATCCGTCTCGACGGCGGCGACATCCTCATCGAGGTCGCCGACGACGGCGCGGGTTTCGACCCTGCTGCGGAGGGCGGTCGCGGCCTGCTCGGCATGCACGAGCGTGCCGAACTGCTCGGCGGCAGCCTCGAGACCGGCCGTTCGCCGCTCGGCGGGGCGCTCGTGACCGCCCGCATCCCCCTGAAGGAGCCCCCGTTGAGAGAGACCCCGGCATGATCCGCCTCGCGCTCGCCGACGACCAGCAGCTCATCCGTGCGGGCTTCCGCAGTCTGCTCGAGGCGGAGCCCGACATCGAGGTCGTGGGCGAGGCGGGCACGGGGGCCGAGGCCGTGGCGCTCGTGACGGCGACCCGGCCGGATGTCGTGCTCATGGACATCCGCATGCCCGACGGCGACGGGCTGTGGGCGACCGAGCAGATCGTGCAGCGACCGGAACTCGCGAACACCCACATCGTGATCGTCACGACCTTCGAGCTCGACGAGTACGTCGCGAGGGCGATCCGCGCCGGCGCGAGCGGGTTCCTCGTCAAGGACACCGAGCCGGTCGAACTCATCCGTGCGGTGCGGGTGGTCGCCTCCGGCGATGCCCTGCTGAGCCCGAGCGTGACCAGGCGCCTCCTGGAGCGGGTCTCCGCGACCCTGCGCGACGCCCCGGATGCCCGCCAGCTCGAGCTCATCACCGAGCGGGAACGCGAGGTGCTCGCCCTCGTCGGCCAGGGACTGACGAACGACGAGATCGGCCGCACGCTGTTCCTGAGCCCGCTCACAGCCAAGACGCACGTCTCGCGGATCATGGCCAAACTCGGCGCCCGCGACCGCGTGCAGCTCGTGGTGATCGCCTACGAGACCGGGCTCGTCACCCCCGGGGGTGCCTGAACCGGTCGAGCTGACGCCCGGGGGAGTACCGGGATGCCGCCGCCGGGCAGATTCGCCCGGCCGGCGAACCGAGGAGCCTGAATGCAGTGGTCCCGACGGGACCCCAAGCGATTGGACACCTCGTGCTCGTACCCGCCATCGTCGCCCACATCGGCGGCTGGGGATTCGGCTTCCACCTGATCCCGCTCATCCTCATCACCCTGTTCTGGATCGGCCTCATCGTGCTCATCGTGAGCGTGGCCCGACGTCGCGGCCTGCGTGACGGCTGGGGCCCCGGCCACTACGGCCACTGGCAGAGCCCCGGCCGCAGCGCCGAGGTCACCCTCGCCGAGCGCTTCGCCAACGGCGACATCGACGAGAAGGAGTACCGCGCGCGCCTCGAGGTGCTGCGGGCCAACAACCCGGTGCCGCCGGGCCGCTGAGGTCGGCACCGCGCGGTGGCCGGCACCGCGCGGTGGCCGGCACGGCCCGCCGGAGAACCTAGCCCTCGAGGTCGTCCTCGCCGGGCAGCCAGGACTGGCCGGGGGAGCCCCAGCTGCGCTTCCTGATCGCCTTCGCGACCGCCTTCGAGTGCGGGTGCTCCAGCCGGTCCGCATACAGGATGCCGTCCAGGTGGTCGAACTCGTGCTGGAAGATCCGGGCCAGCCAGCCCTCGGCGCTGACCTCGAAGGGCGTGCGGTCGAGGTCCACGGCCCGCAGCAGCGCACGCTGGGAGCGGCGCAGCGGGAACCGCTCGCCCGGGATCGAGAGGCAGCCCTCCGACTCGGCGTCCTCGTCGAGCTCCCCGATCGCCGGTGGGGTGATCCACAGCTCGGGGTTGATGGCGACGCCGTGCGAGCGGGTGCCGGTGTCATCCGTCCAGTCCCAGACGAAGATGCGCTTCGCCTCGCCGACCTGGGGACCGGCGAGACCCACCCCGGGCGCGGCGGCCATGGTCTCGATCATGTCCTCGGCGAGGCTGCGCAGGGCGGCGTCGAACTCGGTGACGGGGGCGGCGAGCTGGTGCAGCACGGGGTCGCCCGTGATCAGGATCGGCAGAACGGCCATGCACGCCAGAATATCGGTGGCCGAGCGGGTAGATTCTCCCTGTGCCGCCGGACCTGCAGGATCTCGCCGACCAGTTGACCCTCCCGTCGACTGCCGCCGTCGGCATCCCGCTGGCAGTCATCGCGGCGGTGCTGCTCGCGCTCGGCACCCAGTTCCAGCACCGCGGGGTCACGCTCGTGGAGCAGCAGCACGAGGGCTCCAAGACGGGGCTGAGCCTGCGGCAGCTCAGCGCCCTGGTCGCGCGGCCTTCCTGGGTGATCGGCACGCTGCTGCTGGGCGCGGCGATCGTGCTGCAGCTCACCAGCCTCACGCTCGCCCCGATCACGGTCGTGCAGCCGCTCGGCGCCGTCGCGCTCGTCGTCACCGCGATCGTCAATTCGCGCGTGACGAAGATCCCGCTCGACAGGGTGTCGATCCGCTCGATCGCCATCAGCGTGTTCGGCGTCGGGGCGTTCGTCACGGTCGCGGCGTTCGTGACCCAGTCGCATCCGGTGACGGCGACGCAACTCGTGACGGTGCTGGTCATCCTCTCGGTCGTGCTCGCCGCGTTCGTGGCACTGTTCCTCATCATGCGTGGGCGCGCGCCGCGACCGATCTTCTACGTCATCGCGGCAGGCACGCTGTTCGGGTTCGTCGTGACGCTCGCGAAGGTCGTGATCGACCGCGTACGCACGATCGTGGTGACGGACTTCGAGGTGGATGCCGCGGACATCCTGACGATCGTCTGCGTCGTCGGCCTCGTGGTCGCGGCCCTGCTGGGGCTGTACTTCGTGCAGACCGCGCACTCCACCAACCCGCCCGACCTCGTGGTCGCGGGCCTCACGGTCATCGACCCGCTCGTCGCCGTCGCGATCGGCATCGTCGTGCTCGGGGAGGCCGCCGGGGCGCCATGGTGGGCCGTCCTCGGCTTCGTCCTCGCCGGCGGCACGGCGATCTACGGCGTGATCTCGCTCTCCAGGCACCACCCGCAGTCGCTCGCGAATACCGCGCTCGCCGACGTTGCCGACCCGTCCAGCAGCACCCGCTGAGATACGGTAGTACTTCGGCTCCGTTCCACCCCGAGACCCTAGGACGTTCCACGACTGTGACTGACGCCGCGAGACGTTCCCCGCACGACGGCAAGCCCCGCTTGCGGGTGCTCCTGGCCGCCGACACGTTCTGGCCGGAGATCAACGGCTCCGCGAACTTCGTCGCCCGCCTCGCCGCCGGCCTCGTCGCGCGCGGCCACGACGTGCACGTCGCCGCTCCCGCGTACACGAACGAGAAGGTCGGCGCGTTCCAGGAGCAGCACGAGGGCCAGACGATGACGGTGCACCGCATCTACTCGTGGCGCTGGTATCCGCATCCGTGGCTGCGCTTCGCCCTGCCGTGGCGCATCAAGCAGAACTCGGCCCGCATCCTCGACGCGGTGAAGCCGGATGTGGTGCACTTCCAGTCCCACATCATCGTCGGGCGCGGCATGACGATCGAGGGGCGCAAGCGCGGCATCCGGCTCATCGGCACCAACCACTTCATGCCCGAGAACCTGCTCGACTACACCGCGGTGATCCCGAACTGGTTCAAGCCGACGGCGTCGCGGATGGCGTGGGCCGCCGCCGGCAGGTCGTTCAGTCGCGCAGAGCGCGTGACCGCGCCGACCGAGAAGGCCGCGGAGTATCTGGCCGCGAACACCTCGGTGAAGGACGTGCTCGCGATCTCCTGCGGCATCGACGCTCACAACTACACGCCAGACCTGACGCCCAAGAAGGAGAACCTCATCGTCTTCGTCGGGAGGATGGCGGAGGAGAAGCAGGTCGACAAGCTCCTGCGTGCGTTCGCCAGGCTCGACCCTGCGCTGGACGCGAGGCTCGAGATCATGGGCGGTGGTGACCAGGAGAAGCCGTGGCGGGCGCTCGCGGCATCCCTCGGTCTCGGCGATCGCGTTCACTTCGCGAGCTACGTCGAGGACGACTACCTGCGCGCCAAGCTCACCGCGGCCAAGGTCTTCGCGATGCCTTCGATCGCCGAGCTGCAGTCGATCTCGACGATGGAGGCGATGGCCAGCGGCCTGCCGATCGTCGGCGCGAACGCGATGGCCCTGCCGCACCTCGTGCACGACGGGGAGAACGGCTTCCTGTTCGAGCCCGGCGACGTCGACGAACTGGCCGAGAAGCTCACGACGGTGCTCACGATGCCGCACAACCAGATGCTGAAGCTGCAGAAGGAGAGCCTGCGGATCGTGGCGGCCCACGACATCCAGCGCACGCTCGACACCTTCGAGAGCCTCTACCGCGGCGAGCCGGTCTCGCAAGGCGTGGGTACGGCGGCCAAGGAGAAGACCCGCTAGCACTGCCTGTGAGTTCTTGCCTCCGGCTCGCGCTGTGGAGGATAAGTGGCCTCTGACCGGCATTTCCGTGCCGGACCGAATGTCGGTGGCCCCTGCTTGCATACTGGTATGACCACCGCCCTCGACCCGAGCCGGCCCGACGTCCGGGTCGAGTACGGCATGGCCCGCGCCGAGTTCGCGGCCCGGGCGGCCACCCGCGCCCACGCCGAGCAGCTCGCCGCGATCGACGCGATGCTGCGCGAGGCGAGGGCGTGCCCCGAGGTCTTCCTCGGCGATGCGATGTCGTGCGGGCATCCCGACGCCGTCGAGTTCGCCGAGCGCGCCGCGATCGCCGACCTCGCCGTTCGCCTGTGCCTGGCCGAGGGCACGGTGCGCGCCCAGGCCGCGCAGGCGGCGACGCTGCTGTCCCGGGCGCCCCGCGTGTGGGCCGCATTCCGCGAAGGCGAGGTGTCCGCCCCGAACGCCCGCACGGTCGCCGAACTGGTCACGGCGCTGCCCGAGTCGGCCTGGTCGAGCTTCGAGGATGCCGTGCTCGCCCCCGCCGCGACCCTCGCCCCGGCCCGCTTCCGCGCGACC
>JBAQPI010000032.1:0-1852 GCA_049305635.1 Rhodoglobus sp.
CGGCGCCGTCGGGCGGGCCTGGTTCGGCTCGGTGAGCGAGGAGCTCACGCTCACGTTGCCGTGCGCCGTCGCCGTGATCCGCTGAGCCCTCGGAGCCAGCCCCCGACCGGTGCGCGCTACCCTCGAATCGTGCTCGCGACCACCCCATCACCCGGTAACCAGGGGGCGTGGGCGCTCGTGCTCGCCTCGTTGCTGTGGGGCACGACGGGCACGGCGGCGAGCTTCATGCCGGACGATGTCAGCCCGCTGGCGATCGGTGCCTCGACGATGGCGATCGGCGGCATCCTGCTGTTCCTCGTCTCTGCTCGACATGCCCTTGCGGCCCTGCAAAACGGCGCGAGCCGGGGCTGGCTGCTGCTGGGTGCGGTGGGGGTGTTCGTGTATCCGCTCGCCTTCTACGCCTCGATGGATCTCGCCGGCGTCGCGATCGGCAACGTCGTCTCCCTCGGCACCGGTCCGCTGTTCGCGGCGATGCTCGAGTGGCTCTTCGAGCGACACCGGCCGGCCCTGCCCTGGGTGGCGTGCACCGCCGGGGCGATAGTCGGGATCGTGCTGCTCGCGCTCGGCGGCGAGGGTGCGGGGGCTCCGGCCGTCGTGCCAGGGGTGCTCCTCGGGCTCGTGGCCGGGCTGTCGTACTCGCTTTACACCTACTGCTCGAGCCGCGCCATCCGCACCGGGCAGGCGCCGCGCGGCGTGATGGGCGGCATGTTCGGGCTCGGCGCGCTCGCGCTGCTTCCCGTGCTCGTGCCGTTCGGGGGTCCGCTGCTGCAGTCCTGGTCGACGGTCGGGATCGCCGCGTACCTCGCCCTTGGACCCATGTTCACGGCCTACCTGTTGTTCGGCATCGGCATGCGCACGCTGCGCAGCAGCACGGCGACGACGATCACCCTCCTCGAGCCGTTCGTCGCGACGCTGCTCGCGGTGATCGTGGTCGGGGAGCGTCTGGCGGCGGTCGGCTGGGTCGGGCTCGCCCTCATCCTGGTGGCGGTGACTGTGCTCGCAACGGCTCGGCAACCCCGTTCCCGCACCGTGTCGCCGTAGACTTCCGGCATGGCAGACGACGAAGACGAGGTCGGCGACGACGCCTTCTTCGACCCCACGTTCGCCACCGCTGGGCCCCGCCGTTCGACGTTCACGCCGCCGCCGGCGAGCGCCCAGCGGCCGGTCGGCGAGGATGGCACGACGGACGACGACGCGCTCGCGGACGCCCTCGCGGCCGAGTACACCCTCCTCGGCTCAGGGACGATCCCGCTGCCGCCCGAGCGACCCGCGGCCGAGGTGCCGCCCGTCCAGCAGCCGCCGTTCGCACCGGCGCAGACACCGGCTCCCGAGCCGATCGGCCAGAGCGCCCCGTGGAGTTCCGCGCCGGCGCCGGATCCCGCACAGGCCGTGCCGCTCGAGAGTCCGTTCCAGCCGCCCGTGCGTCGCTCGCTGCCCGATGACGAGTTGCTGCGCTGGGTCGAGGAGGCAGGGAGGCAGCCGGGCGGCACACTCGAGGTGATCGAGCAGCTCGAGACGCAATTGCGCCTGCGGGAGGAGGAGGCGAAGGAGTTCCAGACCTGGGAGTCCCGCATGCACTCCCTCGGTCCGGATGCCGCATCCGTCGTCGAGGACGCCCGAGCGGAGTTCCCCGGCGCACTGCCCAACGTGCCAGTGCCCCCCGGATTCCCGCCGCCGGCGCCGGAGTCCTTCGTCGCCTCGCCCGAGTCCGTCTCGGAGTGGCCGGCACCCGTGTTCGCGGATGCCGAGCCGATGCCGCTGCCGCAGCCGACCCCCGAGCAGGTCGTACCCGAACCCGCCGCCGAGCCGCCGGCGCCCCCGCCCGCACCGCCCGCCTGGGACGTGCCCGCCC
>JBAQPI010000033.1:0-2874 GCA_049305635.1 Rhodoglobus sp.
CCCGCTCGTGATCTTCGCGGGCAAGGAGTACGGCTCGGGCTCGAGCCGCGACTGGGCCGCGAAGGGCACCTCACTGCTCGGCGTGCACGCCGTGATCGCGGAGAGCTTCGAGCGAATCCACCGCTCGAACCTCATCGGCATGGGCGTCATCCCGCTGCAGTTCCCGGCGGGGCAGTCGGCGGGCAGCCTCGGCCTCGACGGCACCGAGGTCGTGACGATCACGGGCATCGAGCAGCTCAACGAGGGCACAACGCCGAAGACGGTGCATGTCGTCGCGGCCCCGAGCGAGCACTCCCCCGCGGGCAAGGTCGCCGTCGAGTTCGACGCGGTCGTGCGCATCGACACACCCGGTGAGGCGGACTATTACCGCAATGGCGGCATCCTGCAGTACGTGCTGAGGAGCCTCGTTTAGGCTGGTGCCATGAGCCTGCTCGAGAACATCCACGGTCCCCGTGACCTGGATGCCTTGACCGACGAGCAGCTCGTCGAGCTGGCCGCCGAGATCCGCGAGTTCCTCGTGCGCGAGGTCTCCAAGACCGGCGGCCACCTCGGCCCGAACCTCGGCGTGGTCGAGCTCACGATCGCGATGCATCGGGTGTTCGAGTCCCCGCGCGACGCGATCGTCTTCGACACGGGTCACCAGAGCTACGTGCACAAGCTGCTCACCGGCCGACAGGACTTCAGCCGACTGCGGCAGCAGGGCGGTCTCGCCGGGTATCCGCAACGCAGCGAGTCGGTCCACGACATCGTCGAGAGCTCCCACGCATCCAGCTCCCTGTCGTGGGCCGACGGCATCTCCCGCGCTTTCACGATGACCGGTCAGGGCGACCGTCACGTCGTCGCGGTCGTCGGCGACGGCGCGCTCACGGGCGGCATGACGTGGGAAGCGCTCAACAACATCTCCGACGACAACAGCCGCAACCTGGTCATCGTGGTCAACGACAACGGTCGCTCCTACGCCCCGACGATCGGCGGCATGGCGCACTTCCTCAACGACGTGCGCACCCGGCGTTCCTACCGCAACCTGTACTCGACCTCGCGCAAGGTGTTCGAGAGATTCGGGGCTCCCGGGCGTGCGCTGTACCGCGGCATCCGGGGCGGCACGCACGGGTTCCTGTCCCGGCTGACCAACAACGAGGCGTTGTACTCGAACCTCGACATCAAGTACCTCGGCCCGGTGCACGGCCACGACATCCGCGCCCTCACCGAGGCGCTCGAGCAGGCGAAGAACTATGGCGCACCCGTGATCGTGCACGCGATCACCGAGAAGGGGCGCGGCTACCGCCCCGCGCTGCTCGACACCGCTGACCAGTTCCACGCCGTCGGCCAGATCGACCCCGAGACGGGGGAGCCGATCGAGGCGGCGAGCAAGCCGAGCTGGACGAGCGTGTTCGCCGACGAGATCGCGCAGCTCGCGGATGCCGACCCCAGGCTCGTGGGGATCACGGCCGCGATGCTGCGCCCCACCGGCCTGCACAAGTTCGCCGAGCGTCATCCCGAGCGCGTGCTGGATGTCGGCATCGCCGAGCAGCACGCCGTCGCATCCGCCGCCGGCCTCGCATTCGGCGGGCTGCACCCCGTGGTGGCCATGTACGCGACCTTCGTGAACCGGGCCTTCGACCAGGTGCTCATGGACGTCGGCCTGCACGAGGCCGGCGTCACCTTCGTGCTGGATCGCGCGGGCGTCACCGGGCCGGATGGCCCATCCCACCACGGCATGTGGGACCTCGCGATCCTGCAGGTCGTGCCGAACATCCGCATCGCGGCCCCGCGAGATGCGACTCGGCTGCGGGAGGAGCTCCGCGAAGCCGTCGCCGTGGACGGTGCGCCCACCGTGCTGCGCTTCTCCAAGGGCAGCGTGGGCACGGAGTTCGACGCGGTCCGCCGCACGGACGACGGCGTGGACGTGCTGCACGAGGCGCCGCACAAGGACGTGCTCATCGTCACGGTCGGGCCGATGGCGAAGATCGGCCTGCAGGTCGCGGAGCGCCTCGCGGCGCAGGGGATCGGCGCGACCGTCATCGACCCGCGCTGGGTGATCCCGGTGCCGCAGAGCGTCATCGGCTTCGCGGCCGAGCACCGGATCCTCGTCTCCATCGAGGACGGCATCCGGGTGGGCGGGATCGGCACGCGCATCCGCCAGGATCTCCGTGCCGCCGGCGTGGACACGGCGGTCACCGAACTCGGCCTGCCCGACGAGTTCCTGCCGCACGGCAGCCGGGACTGGATCCTCGAGCAGGTCGGTCTCACGCCGCAGGCGATCGCACGGGACGTCGTCGCGCAGGTGCTCGGCAGCAAGATCCCGGTCGCGCGTCCCCTGCCGGCAGAAGCGGATGTCGACTCCCGTTTGACGTAGAGCGCGCTCGAAGTTCTAACCTGAGGGCATGACCACCGCGGATGCCGGGCTCTCGATAGCCCAGGTCGCCGAGTCCACCGGGCTCACGACCCACACCCTGCGGTACTACGAGCGCGCGGGGCTCATCGGCGTCATCGACCGGGCGTCCTCCAGTCACCGCCGCTACACCGAGGCGGACGTGAACTGGGTCGTGTTCCTCACCAAGCTGCGTGCCACCGGGATGCCCATCGCCCAGGTGCGTGAATACACGGAGCTGGTGAGGCGCGGCGACTCAACCACTGCAGCCCGCATGGAACTGCTCCTGCGGCACCGCATCGCGGTGCTCGCCCAGCTTGACGAGGTCACCCAGAGCCTCGCCGCCATCGACCAGAAGATCGAGATCTACAAGGAGAAGTGCAATTGAAGACCATCACCCTCGGCACCGATGGACCCCGGATCGGCCGCATCGGCCTCGGGCTCATGGGCATGAGCGCCTTCTACACGGGTGCCTCCCTGGATGATGCCGGATCGATCAGGAC
>JBAQPI010000034.1:0-11707 GCA_049305635.1 Rhodoglobus sp.
ATCAGTACCAGGGGGCCATGCGGATCAACCGCATGGCCTCCTTCTTCGTCTCCGGGGCGAGTCCCTCGATGTAGAGATGCCCGTCGAGGTGGTCGACCTCGTGCTGCAGCGCCTGGGCGAGCACGCCGGTGCCACCGAGCTCGACCGGCTCGCCGTCGAGGTCCACGCCGATGACGCGCGCGAACGGGTAACGCAGGCGCGGGAAGGAGAAGCCGGGCACCGACAGGCAACCCTCCTCCACGAGCTCGGGCTGCCCCGAGACCTCGACGAGCACCGGGTTGAGCACATAGCCGAGCTCGCCCTCGATGTTGACGCTGAAGGCTCGAGCGCCGACGCCGATCTGGTTCGCGGCGAGTCCCGCACGACCCGGCACCTGCACGGTGTCCATCAGGTCCTCCACGAGCCCGTCGAGACGCGGGTCCCCCGGGCGCACCGGATCGCACACCGATCGCAGCACGGGGTCGCCGAAGATGCGGATGGGCCGTTCTGCCATCCGCTCAGGCGTTCCGCTGCACGGGGATGCCGTCGACGACGAGCGCCGCGAGCTCGCGCGCGGCCTCGCGGGTGTGCGGCCGCAACTGGTCGTACTGGATGACGGAACCGGTCGCGAGCGAGGGATCGTACGGGATCTTCACGATGGCCCGCACACGCGAGGCGAAGTGCGCCTCGATCTCCTCGAGCTTGACGAGGTTCGTGGCCTGCGTCGCGGTGTTGAGGGCGACGACCGCGTCCTTGACCAGCTCGGGGTAGCCGTTGGACTCCAGCCAGGTGAGCGTCTCGGAGGCGAGCCTCGCCTCGTCGACGCTGCCGCCGGAGACGACGACGATCGCGTCGGCGCGCTGCAGGGTCGCCGACATGGCCGAGTGCAGCATCCCGGTGCCGCAGTCGGTGACCACGACCGAGTAGAACCGCTCGGCGAGGTCGGCGACCACGTTGTAGTCGTCCTCGTCGAAGGCCTCGACGACCGTCGGGTCGGTGTCGCTCGCGAGCACATCGAGGCGTGTCGGATCGCGAGAGATCAGGGTCTGGAACTCGCTGAAGGTGGTGAGGGAGTCCCCGCGCGTGACGACATCGCGCACCGTCGCGCGCGTGTTCTTGGTGATGCGCTCCGCGAGGGTGCCGCGATCGGGGTTGGCGTCGATCGCGATGACGCGGTCCTCCCGCACATCGGCGAGGGCCATGCCGAGGAGCGCCGTGAGGGTGGTCTTGCCCACGCCGCCCTTGCGCGTGAGCACGGCGACGAAGCGCGTGCCGCCCTCGAACCGCCTGCCGATCCGGGCATCGAGCGCTTTGCGCTCGCGCACCCGGTAGGAGTCGCCGACGTTGATGAGGCGGAAGGACACGTCGTAGAGCAGTCGCTGGAGGAATCCCTCCGGCGCCGGCTTGCGGTTGCGCCGCGGCTCGACCAGACGCTCGGCGGTGAGCATCGCGGCCGGCTCCGGCAGGGCCGAGATCTCCCCCGGCTGGCGGCTGCGCCGACTGTAGACGATGTCCGGCTCGGGCAGCGGCGGGATAAGGGAGGCCTCCTCGACCTCCGGCATCGTCAGCACCGCGTCGGGGCTGAGGGAGATCGTCGTGGTCGTCGGGGACCCGGAGTGCAGCAGCGGATCGATCGTCGCGACGTCGTCGATCGCGACGGCGGCCTCGTCCTCGGGAACCTCGTGCACCTGCGCGGGCAACGACACCGTGAAGGTCACCGTCTCGGCCTCACCGGTGGTCGGTTCCTTGAGCGCCGGCGCCTTCCTGGGGGTCCCGGGATGCTCGAGCACCTCGACCTCGTCCTTGTTGCGCTTCACCACCACCGTGGTACCTCCTCGTGACAAAAACCCGAGTCTATCGCGAGACGGCGCCGCGCACGGCGCTCATGCACCGTGCTCAGGCGGGCTCGATCTCCACGAGCAGGTCGCCGGCATCCACCTGTTGCGTCTTCGGGATGGCCAGTCGGCGCACCGTGCCCGCGACGGCTGAGGTGATCGCGGCCTCCATCTTCATGGCCTCGATGGTCGCGACGCTCTGGCCGGCGACGACGATCGAACCCTCCTCGACCTGCAGCGTCACGACGCCCGAGAACGGTGCTGCGACCTGGCCCGGCCGGTTCGGGTCGGCCTTCTCGGCGGCCTTGATGTCGACCGTGATCGTGAGATCCCGCACGTACACCGGTCGCAACTGGCCGTTGAGGGTCGCCATGACGGTGCGGATGCCCTTCTCGTCGGCATCGGCGATCGCTTCGAGGCCGACGTAGAGGCTCACGCCCTTCTCGATCTCGACGATGTGCTCCGCACCCTGGCGGATGCCGTAGAGGTAGTCGGTGGTCTCGAGCGTGGACAGATCCCCGTAGGTCTCGCGGTTCTGCCCGAAGATCTTCGTCGGGCCCGCGAACAGCAGCCGGTTGAGCGCCGCCTGCCGCACCGTCCCCGGTGTCGCGAGCGCCTGCTCGTCCTCGGCGGTGATCGGCTCCACCCCGATCTTCACGTTGCGACCCTTGAGCACCTTGCTGCGGAACGGTTCCGGCCAGCCGCCGGGCAGCTCGCCGAGCTCCCCGGCCATGAAACCCACCACCGAGTCGGGGATGTCGTACTTGTCCGGGTTCTGCTCGAAGTCGTCCGGGTCGGCGTCGACCGCGGCGAGGGCGAGGGCGAGGTCGCCGACGACCTTCGACGACGGCGTGACCTTGGGCGGGCGACCGAGGATTCGGTTGGCCGCCGCATACAGGTCCTCGATCTTCTCGAAATGGTCGGCCAGCCCGAGCGCGATGGCCTGCTGGCGCAGGTTGGAGAGCTGACCGCCCGGGATCTCGTGCTTGTAGACGCGGCCGGTGGGCCCGGGCAGGCCCGACTCGAAGGGCTTGTAGACGTGCCGTACGGCCTCCCAGTACGGCTCGAGGTCGGAGACCGCCTGCAGGGAGAGCCCGGTGTCGCGCTCGGTGTGCGCGAGGGCCGCGACGAGGGCGGACATGGATGGCTGGCTGGTCGTGCCGGCCATGGGTGCGCTCGCGGCATCCACGGCGTCGGCACCCGCGGCGGAGGCGGCGAGCAGGGTGGCGAGCTGGCCGCCCGCCGTGTCGTGGGTGTGCACGTGCACGGGCAGGTCGAAGCGCTCACGCAGCGCCGTGACGAGGGTGTGCGCCGCCTCCGCGCGCAGCAGGCCGGCCATGTCCTTGATGGCGAGGATGTGCGCCCCCGACTCGACGATCTGCTCGGCGAGCCGCAGGTAGTAGTCGAGCGTGTAGAGCTGCTCGGCCGGGTCGAGCAGGTCCGCGGTGTAACACACCGCCACCTCGGCGACGGCGGTGCCGGTCTCGAGCACGGCGTGGATCGCCGGCCGCATCTGGGAGACGTCGTTGAGGGCGTCGAAGATGCGGAAGATGTCGATGCCGGTCGCGGCGGCCTCCTTCACGAAGGCGTTGGTGACCTCGGTCGGATACGGCGTATAGCCGACGGTGTTCCGGCCGCGCAGCAGCATCTGCAGCGCCACGTTGGGCAGTGCCTCGCGCATCGCGCCGAGACGCTCCCAGGGGTCTTCGGCGAGGAAGCGCAGCGCGACGTCGTAGGTCGCCCCGCCCCACGCCTCCACCGAGAGCAGGCCGGGGGTCAGGCGCGCGACGTGCGGCATGACGGCGACGAGATCGCGCGTGCGCACGCGGGTGGCCAGGAGGGATTGGTGCGCGTCGCGGATCGTCGTCTCGGTGACCGCGAGGGCCTTCTGCTGACGCAGTGCCGTGGCGAAGCCGGCCGGCCCGAGTTCGAGCAGGCGCTGACGCGATCCGGCCGGGGCGGGCAGTTCGAGGTTCGCGACCGGGAGCTTGAGGGAGGGGTTGCTGAGCCCGGCGCCCGATCCGTTGGGCTGGTTGACCGTGACATCCGCGAGCCAGTTGAGCACCTTGGTGCCGCGGTCCTTCGACTCGTGCCCGCGCACGAGCCACGGACGCTCCTCGATGAACGCGGTGGAGACGTCCCCGGCGATGAAGTCCGGGTCGTCGAGCACCGCCTGCAGGAACGGGATGTTGGTGGTCACGCCGCGCAGGCGGAACTCGGCCAGCCCGCGCCTGGCCCGTAGCACCGCCGCCGGGAAGTCGCGGCCGCGGCAGGTCATCTTCACGAGCATCGAGTCGAAGTGCGGCGAGACCTGCGCGCCGGCGGCGACCGTGCCGCCGTCGAGCCTGATGCCCGCACCGCCCGGCGAGCGATAGGTCGTGATCTTGCCGGTGTCCGGCCGGAAACCCGCCGCCGGGTCCTCCGTCGTGATGCGGCACTGGAGGGCCGCGCCGCGCAGCTCGAGGTTCTGCTGCTGCAGGCCGAGCTGCTCGAGCGTCTCGCCGTAGGCGATCCGCATCTGCGACTGCACGAGGTCGACGTCGGTGACCTCCTCGGTCACGGTGTGCTCGACCTGGATGCGCGGGTTCATCTCGATGAACACGTGCTGGCCCTTGCGCTCCCCCGCCGTATCGAGCAGGAATTCGACGGTGCCGGCGTTGACGTACCCGATCGACTTCGCGAACGCGATCGCGTCGCGGTACATCGCCTGCCGAGTGTCATCGTCGAGGTTCGGCGCGGGCGCGATCTCGATGACCTTCTGGTGGCGGCGCTGCACGGAGCAGTCCCGCTCGAACAGGTGCACGGTCTCCCCCGTGGCATCCGCGAGGATCTGCACCTCGATGTGGCGCGGCCGGACCACGGCCTGCTCCACGAACATCGTCGGGTCGCCGAAGGCGCTGTCCGCCTCGCGCATCGCCGCGTCGAGGGCCTCGCGCAGGTCCTCAGGACGGTCGACGCGGCGCATGCCGCGACCACCGCCGCCCGCGACCGCCTTCGCGAAGACCGGGAAACCGATCTCCGCCGCACCCTTGACGAGCACCTCGATGTCGGTCGTCGCCGGGGTCGATTTGAGCACCGGCACGCCCGCGGCGATCGCGTGCTCCTTGGCCGTGACCTTGTTGCCTGCCATCTCGAGCACCCTGGTGGGCGGGCCGATGAAGGTGATGCCGGCGTCCGCCGCCGCCTGGGCGAGGTCGGGGTTCTCGGAGAGGAAGCCGTAGCCCGGGTAGATCGCGTCGGCGCCGGATTCCTTGGCGACCCGGATGATCTCGACGACGTCGAGGTAGGCGCGCACAGGATGCCCGACCTCGCCGATCTGGTACGCCTCGTCGGCCTTCAGCCGGTGCATCGAGTTGCGGTCCTCATACGGGAACACGGCGACGGTGCGGGCGCCGAGTTCGTAGGCGGCACGCATCGCGCGGATCGCGATCTCACCTCGGTTGGCGACAAGAATCTTCTTGAACATCCGGTCCTTCCGACTGAAGCGAGCTTATGGCGCGCGCATGCTGGCAAATCGCTGATCAGTGCTTCGTCAGCGGCCATCTTTTAGGTTCTTTAAGAGTAGTGAAGGTATCGTCGTTACTCGTGCATGTACTCAGCGTCAGCTCCCTCAAGGGGGGCGTGGGAAAGACCACGGTGACGCTCGGGCTGGCCTCCGCCGCCTTCGCTCGCGGCCTTCGCACCCTCGTCGTCGACCTCGACCCGCAGTCCGACGTCTCCACCGGCATGGACATCGACGTCGGGGGCCACCTCAACATCGCCGACGTGCTCGCCTCCCCCAAGGAGAAGATCGTGCGCTCGGCGATCGCCCCGTCCGGGTGGACGAAGGGTCGCCCCGGCAAGGTGGATGTGCTCATCGGCTCGCCCTCGGCGATCAACTTCGACGGGCCGCACCCCAGCATCCGGGACATCTGGAAGCTCGAGGAGGCGCTCGCCAACGTCGAGAACGACTACGACCTCGTGCTCATCGACTGCGCTCCCTCGCTCAACGCCCTCACCCGCACGGCGTGGGCGGCGAGCGACCGCGTGACGATCGTCACCGAGCCGGGACTGTTCTCGGTCGCCGCCGCCGACCGTGCGCTACGCGCGATCGAGGAGATCCGCCGCGGCCTCTCGCCCCGGCTCCAGCCGCTGGGCATCATCGTCAACCGGCTGCGGTCGCAGTCGCTCGAGCACCAGTTCCGCATCAAGGAGTTGCGCGACATGTTCGGCCCGCTCGTGCTCTCCCCCCAGCTGCCGGAGCGCACCTCGCTGCAGCAGGCCCAGGGGGCGGCCAAGCCGCTGCACGTCTGGCCCGGCGAGTCCGCCCAGGAGATGGCACGCAACTTCGACCAGCTGCTGGAGCGAGTGATGCGCACCGCCCGCATCGGCGACTTCGCGAACGAGGGCGCCTGAGTCCGTTCCTCTGGCTCGGCTCCAGCAGGCTCCACGTGCCTCGCACCACGCGTGCCCCCCACCCCGCCTGTCCCCCACCCCGCCTGTCCCGCGCGTACTCGCGAGTTCGTTCGCCGTATTCAGGACGTTCTCCTGATCATCGGTCGCCCAGGTCGATCGGGGCACCGGCTGCGCGTGCTCGACGCGTGCTCTGCACTGCCGAAAATGCAGGAAAAACGGTGCGCGGCCTCGAGGCCCCTGCCGATCCGACCGGGAGCAGGACGATTCCCACGTGCGCGTGATCAGGAAAACGCCCTGAATACGGCGAACGAACCGGGAGGGTCATGCGGTCGCGACCCCTTCGACGGCAAGAGGTGGGGCAGGAGGCGGGGCAGTCGGCGGACGGCGGCAGGCAGCGGTGGGCGGCGGTGGGCGGCAGGCAGCGGCGGACGGCGGCAGGCAGCGGCGGACGGGCAGCGAGCTGCGAGCTGGCAGCGAGCTGCGGTGCGCGAGCCTAGGAGGCGCGGGTGGCCCGGCGGGCCGCGAGCTCGTCCATGGGGTCGGCGCCCTTGACGGAGTCGAGTTCGACGAGGTCGTGCTCGACCTCGCGCAGCACCTTGCCGACCGCGATGCCGAACACTCCCTGGCCGCGGCTGACGAGGTCGATGACCTCGTCGTCGGAGGTGCACAGGTAGACGCTCGCGCCGTCGCTCATGAGCGTCGTCTGGGCGAGGTCGCTGATGCCGGCCTCGCGAAGCTGGTTCACGGCGACGCGGATCTGCTGCAGCGAGATGCCGGTGTCGAGCAGGCGCTTGACGAGCTTGAGCACCAGGATGTCACGGAAGCCGTAGAGCCGTTGCGAACCCGAACCCGCGGCACCGCGCACCGTCGGCTCGACGAGCTGGGTGCGAGCCCAGTAGTCCAGCTGGCGGTAGCTGATGCCGGCCGCGCGGGCGGCGATCGCACCCTTGTAGCCGGCCGCGTTGTCCAACTCGGGGAGCCCGTCGGTGAACAGCAGTCCGAGATCGTAGCGAGCGTCCTCGTTGCGGCTGAGTTCGCTCATCGCTGCCCCTTGGATCGTGAACCTTCAAGTTGAAGTTGACACTGAGTGTTTCGCGTCACACCCACGGTACCCATCCGTGGACCCGCATCCTCGGCACCTGGCCGGGCGTGTCGGATCCTCCCGACCGACGCTACACCGAATCGAGGCGGGTGAGGGCGGATCGGATGAGACTGCTGCGCACGATTTCGAGCTGGCCCGCGATCTCCCGCGCCATCTCCGCTGCACGCGCCCGGCTCGAGGCGTCCTTGCGGCGCGCGACCGGCATGAGCGCGTTCTCGATGAGCCCGAGCTCGCGCTCGGCCGTCGCCCGGAAGCCGCGCAGGTGTCGTGGCTCGATCCCCGATCGCTGCAGCTCGACGAGTGCCACGAGCACCGCCAGCACCTCCTCCCCGAACAGGTCGGCTGGCACGATGAGCGAGGCCGTGACGGCGTCCGAAAGCAGCATGGGCGTCGCCCCGGCCTCCCGCACGAGCTCGTCGCGCGTGAGCCTGCGGTCCGCGGGGAGCATGGATGCCGTCGCCGGCGCCCCGCCCGGCAACTCCGGCGTGCGCCCGGCGTCCAACTCGGCCAGGTAGCCGCGGATCACCTTGAGCGGCAGGTAGTGGTCGCGCTGCATCGTGAGCACGAACCGCAGCCGGTCCAGGTCGGCGGGCGAGAACTTGCGGTACCCGGACTCGGTGCGCGCGGGTGAGACGAGCTGGCGCTCCTCCAGGAAGCGCAGCTTCGAGGGCGTGAGGTCGGGGAACTCCGGGCTGAGCTTCGCGAGCACCTGTCCGATGCTCAGGAGATGCACCCCACCGGTGGATCGCGGCTGGGGCTGTGCCGTGGGCACTACCGGCCGGCCAGGTGCGCGAGGTCGAGGCGCGACGCGTAGAAGGTGAGCCGGAACTTGCCGACCTGCACCTCGGCACCGTCGCTGAGCAGGGCGGTCTCGATCCGGACGCCGTCGAAGTAGGTGCCGTTGAGAGAACCCAGGTCGCGCACCTCGAAGGCCGTGCCGTGGCGCAGGAACTCGGCGTGGCGTCGTGAGACCGTCACGTCATCCAGGAAGATGTCCGCCTCCGGGTGCCGGCCGACGGTCGTCACGTCGGCGTCGAGCAGGAACCGCGCCCCCGTGTTGGGTCCGCGCCGCACCACGAGCAGCGCCGAACCGGACGGCAGCGCCGCGATCGCGTCGAGCTCCTCCGCCGAAACATCCCCGTCGAGGGCCGCCAGCTGCGAGCTGAACTCCTGGCCGTACGTGACCGTCGCATCATCCCCGGCACCGCTGGACGGTGTGCCCCCCTGGGGCGTTTCAGCGGGCTGACCCTGAGTCTCGGAATCATCCATCGTTGAACCTCCCTAGCGCTCCAGCGTATCCGATGCGGCCGCGGGGTCGACCCGCGGAATTCGCGTCAGACGCGCGACCTCGCGTGCGTAGACCACGCCCGCCCACCAGTAGAGGAAGGCGCCCCAGAGCGCGAAGGCCCAGCCGATCGGGTCGGCGAGCCACGCGGCATCCGGGAACGCCTGGCCGAGCATCAGGATCGGCAGCGCATAGAACAGGAAGAGCGTCGCCGCCTTGCCGAGGTGGTGCACCTGCAGCGGGCCGTAGCCGTGGTTGGCGAGCACGAGGCCGAGCACGACGAGCATCAGGTCGCGAGCGACGATGACCACGAGCAGCCACCACGGGATGACCCCGCGACTGGCCAGACCGATGAGCGCCGCGAAGATGAACAGCCGGTCCGCGGCCGGGTCGAGCAACTGACCGAGCCGCGAGACCTGACGGAAGCGCCGCGCGATCACGCCGTCGACGAAGTCGCTCACGCTCGAGAACACGAGCACGATGAGCGCCCAGGCGTCCTGCCCTGCGACGATCAGCACGAGGAAGACCGGCACGAGCAGCAGCCGGATGAAGCTCAGCAGGTTGGGAATGGTGAGGATCCGGTTGCTGACCTCACCGGCCTTCGTCGCTGCCACGCGCCCGAGTCTATCGACGCCGCCGCGGGATTAGGATGCCCACATGACCCCCCTGCTCGTGATCTGCGGAATCGCCGCCGCGGTGTTCCTGTTCGTCTGGATCGCCTCGCTCATCACCGGGGACCACTCCTGGGTGGACCGGCTGTGGTCGATCGTCCCGGCCGTGTATGTGTGGGTGTTCGCGATCTTCGCCGGCCTCGCCGACCCCCGCCTGAACGTCATGGCGGTGCTCGTGACGCTGTGGGGCGCCCGGCTCACCTTCAACTTCGCGCGCAAGGGCGGCTACTCCGGCGTGGAGGACTACCGCTGGCCGATCCTGCGCGCACGGATGAGCCCGGCGCAGTTCCAGGTGTTCAACCTCCTGTTCATCGCGCTCTACCAGAACATCATCCTGCTGCTCATCGCGATGCCCGCCCTCACCGCGTACGAGCACCGGGCGACCGGCTTCGGCGCGCTCGACCTCGTGGTGGCTCTCGTGTTCCTCGGCCTGCTCGCGGGCGAGACGGTGGCCGACCAGCAGCAGTGGAACTTCCAGCAGGCCAAGCGCACGGGGGGCGAGACGTTCCGGCCGCGCTTCGTGCAGAGCGGGCTGTGGAAGTACTCGCGGCATCCCAACTTCTTCTTCGAGCAGACCCAGTGGTGGGCGCTGTTCCTGTTCGGCGCGATCGCCGCCGGTTCGCTGCTGCAGTGGACCGTGCTCGGCGCGGCACTGCTGACGGGACTCTTCATCGGCTCGACGATCTTCACGGAGTCGATCACGAGATCGCGCTACCCGGAGTACGCGGAGTACCAGGCGACGACCTCGGCGATCATCCCCTTGCCGCCGCGGCGTGCCAGGCAATCGGCGACGGCCTGATCGGCTAACCTGCCAGCCATGTCGTGCATCCGCTTCAACACCCCGGCCCAGCGGCGGCAGATGGCGTCCATGGCGCCGGCGATGCTGACGGCCGAGCAGGCCGCGGCGCTGCATCCCGCGCCCGAGTTCACGCCGAGCAAGCTCGCCCGCCTGCGGCTGCTCGCGCGGGATGCGAACCCGCGGATCCGTGAGCGGGCCGCCCTCGACTCGCACACGCCGGAGGAGGTCATGGCCGAACTCGCGCGCGACGCCGACGAGGGTGTCCGCGCGTGCGTCGCCCGCAACGAGGCGACGCCGTGCGACATCCTGCGCTCGCTCGTCGACGACCCCGCGGAGCGCGTGCGCGGCTTCCTCGCCCTGAACTTCTTCGTGCCGCAGGACGCGATGGCCCGGCTCGCCCAGGATCGCAGCCGCACCGTGCGCGGCCTCGTGAGCTGGAAGACCGACCTCGCCACCGCCTGATCATGGCGGTGCGCGTCGACAGCTGGCTGTGGGCGGTTCGCGTCTACAAGACGCGTTCGGCGGCGACGGCGGGATGCCGTGCCGGCCACGTGCGCGTCAACGGCGAGCGCGCGAAGGCAGCGCAGCCCGTCGCGATCGGCGACGAGGTGCGGGTGCGGATCGCCGGCTTCGACCGCGTGCTGCGCGTGCGCGGCGAGATCGTCAAGCGGGTCTCGGCACCACTGGCCGCGGCGGCCTATCTCGACGAGAGCCCGCCGCCGCCGGAGCCCGAGACCGTCGGGATCGCGCCTCGTCGCGACCGGGGCGCCGGCCGGCCGACCAAGCGCGAGCGCCGCGACCTCGAGCGGCTCCGGGGGCGCGACGATCCCCACGGAGGGGCGTAGGCTCGCCTGAGAGCCGCCGGCTACGGGAGGATACGACCATGGCTGACAAGTCGCAGAAGAAGACGCCGTCGAACAAGACGGCGGCGAGCAAGTCCCTCAAGGAGAAGCGCGCCGACAAGAAGGACAAGGCAGCGCAGAAGCGCAAGGACTAGTCCGAGCGCACGTGATCCTCATCCGCGCGGGCGGGTGCGCCGCACGGCCCGGGCTCCCGATGCCGCGCTCGACGGCCCGCTGCGGGATCTGGTCGAGCGCGTGCAGAGCGTCAGCTCCCCGTGATCAGGATGCCGCCGCCCGCCGCCACGAGCACGACGAGCCACGGCGGGGCCTTCCACGCCATCAGCAGCACGAAGCACACGAGGGCGAGCCCGAACTCGGCGGCGCCGCCGATCGCGGTCGTGAACACCGGGTCGTAGAGGGCCACCGCGAGGATCCCCACCACGGCGGCGTTCGCACCGCGCATCGCGGCGCGCACGGCGGGGCGGGTGCGCACGGCATCCCAGAACGGCAGCACCCCGGCCATGAGCAGCAGACCCGGCAGGAAGATCGCGATGAGCGCGATCGCGGCGCCGGCGAGGCCGTTCGGCGGGGCATCCTGCACGGCGCCGAGGTAGGCGGCGAAGCTGAAGAGCGGGCCCGGCAGCGCCTGCGCGGCGCCGTACCCGGCGAGGAAGGCCTCCGGCGCCACCCAGCCGGTGCCGACCACCTCCGCCTCCAGCAGCGGGAGCACGACGTGGCCGCCGCCGAAGACGAGGGCGCCGGCGCGGTAGAACGCGTCCGCGACCTCGAGCGCGCGCGC
>JBAQPI010000035.1:0-7978 GCA_049305635.1 Rhodoglobus sp.
ATCTGCACGCGCTCGCGCTCGGGATCGGATGGCGGCATCCCGGTCTCCGCCTTGAGACGGCCGACCCGCTGGGTGAACTTGAAGCGCTCGGCGAGCAGGTGCACGAGCGCGGCATCGATATTGTCGATGCTCTGGCGCAGACTCAGGAGCTCGGCGGGCGTCTGGTTCTCGCTCATCGCTCAACGATAACGGCAGACTGGGCGCACGGCATCAGGCCGGCTTGCGCGCCCTCAGCCGATCCGCCTGAGCAGCCCCTCGCGCACCGCCGGCCACTCCTGGGCGAGGATGGAGTACACGGCGGAGTCCCGCCACGTGCCGTCCGGCCTCGGCAGGTCGCGTCGCACGACGCCCTCGAACGTGGCTCCGAGCTTCAGGATCGCGGCCCGAGAGCGCGCGTTCACGGCATCCGCCTGCAGCTTCACACGCCCGAAGCCGTGGTCGAAGGCCTCCCCGAGCATGAGGAGCTTCGTCTCGGGGTTGACCGCGGTGCTCCAGACGCGCGGGGCGTAGGCGGTCCAGCCCAGGTGCGCGTGCTCGCGCCGCTCATCGAACTCCGCGAGCGTCGACGTGCCGACGAGTTCGCCGCCCGGCAGCCGCACGCCGTAGACGTTGCCGGTCTCCCAGGCGAAGTAGCTGCGGCCGAACTCGACGAAACCGGCCTCGGTCTCCCGGTAGCCGGCCGGGCCCCCGCCGTAGCCGCCCGCGAAGACCTCGGGAACGCCGATCGCCGAGAACAGCTCGGGCAAGTCGTTCGGGCTGAGCGGCTCGAGGCGCACGTGTCGGCCCTCGAGCACACGCCGGGGCGGGATGGTGGCTGGCACGGCATCCAGTCTCCTACAGCGTCAGTTGAGCAGGTCGTGGCGCACGATGATCGCCTCGCGATCCGGCCCGACCCCGATCGCCGAGATGCGCGCGCCGCTCATCGCCTCGATCGCCAGCACGTAGTCGCGCGCCGTCTTCGGCAGCTCCTCGAACGTGCGGGCGCCGGTGATGTCCTCCGTCCAGCCGGGGAGCTCCTCGTAGATCGGCACCGCGTGGTGGAAGTCCGACTGCGAGACCGGCACCTCGTCCACGCGCACGCCGTCGACCTCGTAGCCGACGCACACCGGGACCCGCTCGAGACCCGTGAGCACGTCGAGCTTGGTCATCACGAAGTCGGTGACGCCGTTGATGCGCGCCGAGTAGCGCGCGATCGGGGCGTCGTACCAGCCGGTGCGGCGGGGGCGGCCGGTGGTGGTGCCGAACTCGAAGCCCTTGGCACGCAGCCACTCGCCCGACTCGTCGTGCAGTTCGGTGGGGAACGGCCCCGAGCCGACCCGGGTCGTGTAGGCCTTGACGATGCCGATGATGCGGTCGAGACGGCCGGGACCGACCCCAGACCCGGTCGCGGCGCCGCCGGCGGTGGCATTGGACGAGGTGACGAACGGGTACGTGCCGTGGTCGACATCCAGCATGGTCGCCTGGCCGCCCTCGAAGACGACCGTCTTGCCCGCGTCGAGCGCGTCGTTCAGCAGCAGCGCGGTGTCGGCGACCATCGGTCGCAGGCGCTCGGCGTAGGAGAGCAGATCGTCGACGATCTCCTCGACCGCGATCGCCCGGCGGTTGTAGACCTTCACGAGCAGGTGGTTCTTCTGGTGCAGCGCACCCTCCACCTTCTGACGCAGGATGTTCTCGTCGAACAGATCCTGGATCCGGATGCCCACCCGGTTGATCTTGTCGGCATAGGCCGGTCCGATCCCCCGCCCGGTGGTGCCGATCTGTCGCTTGCCCAGGAACCGCTCGGTCACCTTGTCGATCGTGCGGTGGTACTGCGTGATGACGTGCGCGTTCGCGCTGACCACGAGCTTCGAGACATCCACGCCCCGGCTCGCGAGCGCCTCGAGCTCGTCGAACAGCACCTCGATGTCGACGACGACGCCGTTGCCGATCACCGGGACGACGCCGTCGGTGAGGATGCCGGAGGGCAGCAGGTGCAGCGCGTACTTCTGGTCGCCGACGACGACGGTATGCCCGGCGTTGTTGCCGCCGTTGAACTTGACCACGTAGTCGATGCGGCCGGCCAGCAGGTCGGTGGCCTTGCCCTTGCCCTCATCGCCCCACTGGGCGCCGACGATCACGATTCCGGGCATGGCGTCAGTCTATCGGGGCGTGCTGGCGCAGCCATTCGTGCATGACGATCGCCGCCGCCGCGGCCGCGTTGATGCTGCGCGTCGAGCCGTACTGCGTGATCTGAACGATCATGGATGCCGCCTCCAGCGCCTCGGCGGAGAGCCCCGGCCCCTCCTGCCCGAACAACAGCACGCAGCGCTCCGGCAGGGCGGCGGACTCCAGTCGCACGCTGCCCTCGACGTTGTCCACGGCGACGATCGGCAGCCCGTGCTCGCGCGCCCAGGTGACGAGGGATGCGACATCCTCGTGATGCACCACGTGCTGGTAGCGATCGGTGACCATCGCGCCGCGCTTGTTCCAGCGCCGACGACCGACGATGTGCACGGTGTCGGCGAGGAACGCGTTCGCGCTGCGCACGATCGAGCCGATGTTGAGGTCGTGCTGCCAGTTCTCGATCGCGACGTGGAAGGGGTGCCGGCGCTCGTCGAGGTCGGCGACGATCGCCGCCATGCTCCAGTAGCGGTAGCGGTCGACGACGTTGCGCCTGTCGCCGTGCTCGAGCAGCTCGGGGTCGTAGCGCCCGTCAGCCGGCCAGGCGCCCGGCCACGGGCCGACGCCGTGTGCGGGAGCGGCGTCATCCATGGTCCGAGGCTAGCGCGGGACGTATGGCCTGTCCGATGCGGGGTTCGTGAGCGTAGCTTCGGCGACATGATCGTGGCCGATCAACCATGCGGCCATCCGACGCGAGCGAAGCGAAAGGCAACGGCAATGAAGGCACTGGTCTACAAGGGCCCCGGCGAGAAGTCCTGGGAGGAGGTGCCCGACCCGGCCATCCAGCAGCCGACGGACATCATCGTCAAGATGGTCGCGACGACGATCTGCGGTACCGATCTGCACATTCTCAAGGGGGACGTTCCCGCCGTGACGCCAGGGCGCATCCTCGGTCACGAGGGCGTCGGGACGGTCACCGAGATCGGCGCCGCCGTCACGACGCTCAAGGTCGGCGACCAGGTGATCCTGTCGTGCATCTCGGCGTGCGGCAAGTGCTCATACTGCAAGCAGGGCGTGTTCTCGCACTGCCTCGGAGAAGAGGGCGCCTCCGGCATCGGCTGGATCTTCGGGCACCTCATCGACGGCACTCAGGCCGAGTACGTGCGCGTGCCGTACGCGGAGACCTCGGTGTACCGGCTGCCCGAGTCGGTGACGCCCGAGCTCGGCTGCGTGCTGTCGGACATCCTGCCGACCGGTCACGAGATCGGCGCGCAGTACGGGGCGATCAAGGCCGGGGATGTCGTGGCCGTCGTCGGCGCCGGTCCCGTCGGCCTCGCGGCGATCGCCACCGCCGGACTGTACGGACCTTCGCGCGTCATCTCGGTCGACCTCGACGCCAACCGCACGGAGGCCGCGAAGCGCTTCGGTGCCACCGACGCGGTCGTCTCGAGCGCCAAGGACTGGAAGCAACAGGTGCTCGCGCTGACCGACGGGCTGGGCGTCGATGTCGCGATCGAGGCGGTCGGCATCCCGGCCACCTGGCAGATGTGTCTCGACATCGTGCGACCCGCCGGGCACGTTGCGAACGTGGGCGTGCATGGCAAGCCCGTCGAGCTCGCGCTGCAGAACCTCTGGATCTCGAACATCACGATGACCATGGGGCTCGTGAACACGAACACGCTCGGCACCCTGCTGAAGATGGTCGCGCAGGACAAGCTGCCGGCGAGCGAGTTCATCAGCCACCGTTTCGCCCTCGGCGACATCATGGAGGCGTACGACGTGTTCGGGCGGGCGGCGGAGACGAAGGCGCTCAAGGTCATCCTCAACGCGTGAAGGGGGTGGCCAGCCGGGGCCACCGTCGCCGCGCCACCCCCGTTTTCGTGATGTCAGTTCAGACTGACATCAGCGCGAACTGACATCACGCAAACGAACACCCCGGGCGCTCGCCTGTTAACCTCGGCACATGCCCTGGACGCCGGACGGCCCGAACCTCGTGATCCACGGTGACAACCTCGTCGCGACGGCGACACTGCCCGATGCGAGCTTCCGGCTGATCTATCTGGACCCGCCGTTCAACACCGGCCGAGCGCAGACCAGACGCACCATCACGACCAAACGCAGCGAGACCGGCGGCCGCGTCGGTTTTCAGGGGCGCAGCTACGAGACGGTCAAGGGCGCCCTCACACGGTACGACGACCGGTTCGGCGACTACTGGGCGTTCCTCGAACCGCGGCTCGAGGAGGCGTGGCGGCTGCTCGACGAGCAGGGCACGCTCTATCTGCACCTGGACTACCGTGAGTCCCACTACGCCAAGGTCGCGCTCGACGCGCTGTTCGGGCGGGAGTGCTTCCTCAACGAGATCGTCTGGGCCTACGACTACGGGGCACGGGCCACGAAGAAGTGGCCGGCCAAGCACGACACGATCCTCGTGTACGTGAAGGATCCCAAGCGCTACTTCTTCGACAACACCGCCGTCGACCGGGAGCCGTACATGGCACCCGGCCTCGTGACGCCGGAAAAGGCCGCGCTCGGCAAGCTCCCGACGGATGTGTGGTGGCACACGATCGTGTCGCCCACCGGCAGGGAGAAGACGGGGTACGCGACGCAGAAGCCTGCGGGGATCCTGCGCCGTGTCATCCAGGCCTCGAGCGCACCGGGGGACTGGGTGCTCGACTTCTTCGCCGGCAGCGGCACGACGGGTGCGGTCGCCGCACAACTCGGCCGGCGGTTCGTGCTCGTCGACGAGAACCCGGAGGCCGTAGCGATCATGCGCGAGCGCCTCCCGCCCGATACCGCCTTCGCTAGCATCGACGCATGAGCTCCCGCGGGGACATCGAGTGCTGGCTGACCGACATGGACGGCGTGCTCGTGCACGAGAGTCAGCCGATCCCCGGCGCCGCGCAACTGCTGCAGCAGTGGCGTGACGAGGGACGACCGTATCTCGTGCTCACCAACAACTCGATCTTCACGCCGCGAGACCTCAGCGCGCGGCTGAGGGCGGCCGGGCTCATCGTGCCCGAGGAGGCGCTCTGGACCTCGGCGCTCGCGACCGCCGACTTCCTGCACTCCCAGATCCCCGGCGGCAGCGCCTTCGTGATCGGCGAGTCGGGCATCACGACGGCGCTGCACGAGGTGGGTTTCGTCATGACCGAGTCCGATCCGGACTACGTCGTCATCGGCGAGACCCGCAACTACTCCTTCGAGGCGATCACGAAGGCGATCCGGCTCATCGGCACCGGCTCGCGCTTCATCGCGACCAACCCGGATGCCACCGGCCCGAGCACCGAGGGACCGATGCCCGCCACCGGCGCCGTCGCCGCCCTCATCACGAAGGCGACCGGCAAAGAGCCCTACGTCGTCGGCAAGCCCAACCCCATGATGTTCCGATCGGCCATGAACAAGATCGGCGCGCACAGCGAGAACACGGGCATGATCGGCGACCGCATGGACACCGACATCGTCGCCGGCATCGAGGCGGGCCTGCACACGATCCTCGTGCTCACGGGCATCAGCGACCGGGCGGAGATCGAGCGCTACCCGTTCCGGCCGGACGAGGTCATCGACTCCGTCGCCGACCTGCTCGAGGGGGACCCAGTCGAGTCGGACGCAGACTAGGGCGCGGGCGTCGCCGGCACGGCGGGCGGCACCGCGAGGGAACCCGTGAGGGGCTCACCGCCGGCGCGGTCGACGAAGCAGAAGAAGTCGCGATCCCCGTCGTCCCACTGCTCGGCATCCACCGCGAAGCTCGCCGTCACCTGCAGGTCGAGCACGGTGCCCGCGACCGCGAGGTCGATGACCGTCGGGCTCGCGCACAGCAGGGCGATGCGCGACTGCAGCTCGTCGAGGCCGGGGTACACGGTGCCCGATGGATCGTCGAAGACCCCCCGCAACACGTGCTGCGCGGCGTGCGGTCCGGCGCACGGCACGACGACGTACTCGTCCTGCCAGGCGCTCTCGAAGGGGTCGAGGCACTCGCCGCCGAGCAGCTCGTCCCAGGCGTGCGGCCCCGGGGCGATGGGGCCGACCGCGAGCGGTCCGCCGGTGGCGACCGGTGACGGCGAGGGAGATGCGGATGCCGCGACCGGCGGCGGGAACGCGGACGAGAGCCGCGTGCCGAGCACGAACAGCGCGATCAGCGCGAGGGCGGCGACGAGCCCGCCCGCAACCCCCATGAGGATCTTCTGCACCCTCGGGATGGGGGCGCGCGGCGGCCTGGGGGCCGTCGGCACCGCGACGAGCTCCTGACCCGGTCCGGCGGCGGGCTGCCGTCGCGGCGGGGGCGGGATGATCGGCGCCTCCTCGTACGCCACGAAGGCCGCCTCCCCGAAGAGCGCGTCGAGCGGGGATGCCTCGAGACTCTCGTCCACCGGATCGGGCGGTCCCACGGGCTGCGGCCGCAGCGCCTCCGTCACACCCTCGATCGCGGGATCCAGCGGCGGGACGACCGGCGGTTGGTAGGCGGGCGGTTGGTAGGCGGGAGGCTGGTACACCGGCGGGGTCTCGTACGCCGGCGGCTCGCTCTCGGCCACGACAGGCTCCGGCGCCTCGTCGGCACCGCCGGGCGTGAGCCCCCAGGGGAACGCCCCACCGGTCGGAGCGGCGCGCTCGTCATCACGGTCGTCGGTCATGAGCTCACTTCGACAGGCCGAGGTCGGCGAGCCCGATCGCCGCGTAGTACGGGTAGCCGGCCGCCTCGATGCGCTCGCGGGCCCCGGTGTCGCGGTCGACGACGACGGCGACGGCCGCGATCTCCGCGCCGACCTTGACGAGCGCCTCGATCGCGGCGAGCGGCGAACCGCCCGTCGTCGAGGTGTCCTCGAGCACGATGACGCGCTGGCCGGCGAGGTCCGGGCCCTCGACCTGCTTGCCGCGGCCGTGGTCCTTGGGCTCCTTGCGCACCACGAAGGCGTCGTAGGCGAGACCGCGGGCGGCGCCCTGGTGCAGGATCGCGGTGGCGATCGGGTCGGCACCCATCGTCATCCCGCCGACCGCGCGCACGTCCGGGATGCCCGCGATGAGTTCCAGCATGACCTGCCCGATGAGCGGGGCGACGCGATGGTCGAGCGAGACCTTGCGCAGGTCGACGTAGTAGCCGGCCTGCTTGCCGCTGGTGAGCGTGAAGTCCCCGTGGAAGACCGCCTCGGCAGCGATGTAGTCGATGAGCTGCTGCCGGGCGTCGGTCACCAGTACAGGATACCGACTCGCGACGCGGCGGTCAGAGAGAGCCGAGCACGAGCAGCAGGCTCGCGAGGAGCACCGCCGCGGTGGCCGCGCCGGAGATGAGCACGGCGGTACGGGCCTGGCGCCGGTCCGCCGCGGCGGCGTCGGCATCGAGGGGCTCGTCGGTGTCACGCACACTGAAACCCTAGGCTCGCCAACGTTTGCTGTCCCCGCCCAGTAAGGGGGCGAACCGGTCGTGGTTCGGGAACGGTCGGCGACCCGCACTAGCGTTGGAGCCATGCGCATCGCCACCTGGAACGTCAACTCGATCCGCAGCCGTGTGGCCCGTGTCACCGACTGGATGGTGCGCGAGGACGTCGATGTGCTCGCGATGCAGGAGATCAAGTGCACCGAGGCGCAGTTCCCGTTCGAGGCCTTCGCCGAGGCGGGCTACGAGGTCGCGCTCCACGGGCTCAACCAATGGAACGGCGTGGCGATCGCGAGCCGGCTCGGCTTCGAGGATGTCGCACTCGGCTTCGACGGCGCACCCGGCTTCGGCAAACCGCTCGAGGACGGCACCCTCCCCAAGGAGGCGCGCGCGCTCGGCGCCACCGTGCTCGGCGTGCGCGTCTGGAGCCTCTACGTGCCCAATGGGCGCGAACTCGACAACCCGCACTACCCCTACAAGCTCGAGTGGCTCGCGCGGCTCGCGGACGAG
>JBAQPI010000036.1:0-1752 GCA_049305635.1 Rhodoglobus sp.
GGTGGATCCGCTCGAAGCTCTCCGCGATCACGGCGTGCACGCCGAGCAGTGAGGTGCCCTTCGCGGCCCAGTCGCGGCTCGAGCCCGAGCCGTACTCCTTGCCCGCGAAGATCACGAGCGGGGTGCCTGCGGCCTGGTAGTTGGTGCTCGCGTCGTAGATGAACGATTGCGGCCCGCCCGCCTGGGTGAAGTCACGCGTGAAGCCGCCCTCGACCCCACTGCCGTCGTTGAACTGCGCAAGCAGCTGGTTCTTGAGGCGGATGTTCGCGAAGGTACCGCGGATCATGACCTCGTGGTTGCCGCGGCGAGAGCCATAGGAGTTGAAGTCGAGACGATCGACCCCGTGCTCCATGAGATACTCGCCTGCCGGGCTGTCGGCCTTGATCGAGCCTGCCGGGCTGATGTGGTCGGTCGTGACCGAGTCGCCGAGCTTGGCGAGCACGCGGGCGCCCGCGATGTCGCTCACCGGGGTGGTCTCGAGCGTCATCCCGTCGAAGTACGGGGGCTTGCGCACGTAGGTGGAGTCCGCATCCCACTCGAAGACCTCGCTGTCCGGGGTCGGCAGCGAACGCCAGCGCTCGTCGCCGTCGAACACCTCGCCGTACTCCTTGGTGAACATCTCCGTGGAGATGGAGGAGTCGATCGTGGCCTGCACCTCGGCGGCGTCGGGCCAGATGTCCTTGAGGAACACGTCGTTGCCCGCCTGGTCCTGGCCGAGCGCGTCCTTCTCGAAGTCGAAGTTCATCGATCCGGCGAGGGCGTAGGCGATAACGAGCGGCGGGCTCGCGAGATAGTTCATCTTCACGTCCGGGCTGATCCGGCCCTCGAAGTTGCGGTTGCCGGAGAGCACCGCCGTCACCGCGAGGTCGTTGTCGTTGATCGCGGCGGAGACCTCGTCGATGAGCGGTCCGGTGTTGCCGATGCAGACCGTGCAGCCATAGCCGACCGTGTAGAAGCCGAGCGCCTCGAGGTCGTCGGTGAGTCCGGCCTTGGCGTAGTAGTCGGTGACGACCTTGGATCCCGGGGCAAGCGTGGTCTTGACCCACGGCTTGGCCTTGAGACCCTTCTGGTTCGCGTTGCGCGCGAGCAGGCCCGCCGCGAGCATCACCGAGGGGTTGGAGGTGTTCGTGCACGAGGTGATCGCGGCGACCGCGACGGCGCCGTGGTCGAGCGTGTACTTCGTGCCGTCCTGCGTGGTCACCTTGACCGGCCGTGAGACCGTCGCAGGCGCGTGGCTCACGTGGCTGTGGGAGAGCTCGTGCGCCGAGTCCTCGTCCTGCGCGGTGAAGCCGATCGGGTCGGATGCCGGGAAGGTGCCCTCGACCGCGGCATCGACCCGCGAGAGCGGCTGCGAGGCGTAGTCGCTCAGGTCCTGCTCGAACTGACTCTTGGCCTTGCTGAGCTCGACCCGGTCCTGCGGACGCTTGGGCCCGGCGATCGAGGGGACGACCGTGCTGAGGTCCAGCTCGAGGTACTCGCTGAAGACCGGCTCGACGGCCGGGTCGTGCCACAGCTTCTGGAGCTTCGAGTAGGCCTCGACGAGGGCGACCTGCTCGGCGCTGCGGCCGGTGAGGCGCAGGTAGTCGAGGGTCACATCGTCGATCGGGAACATCGCCGCGGTCGAACCGAACTCGGGGCTCATGTTGCCGATGGTGGCGCGGTTGGCGAGCGGCACCTGGCCGACGCCCTCGCCGTAGAACTCCACGAACTTGCCGACCACGCCGTGCTGACGCAGCATCTGGGTGATGGTGA
>JBAQPI010000037.1:0-1657 GCA_049305635.1 Rhodoglobus sp.
CGTTCGACCGAGAGGTAGAGATGGTCCGCGATCTCGTCACGCAGATCGAGGGCATCGCGGCGGTGGGACAGCCGCGCGCTCATCGAGTCCAGGTAGGCATCGATCAGGGCAAGGTCGGCCACGGCGACCTCCCCACCACGGCGGCGACGGCAGCCGAGAACAGTGTCCAGCTGGCGCGCTCGTCGACGAGCTTTGCCCGCCCGGCCGCGGTCAGCCGGTAGGAGCGCCGTCGCCGTCCGCCCGCGTCGTTCCATTCGCTGCTGAGCTGACCGGCTCGTTCGAGCCGGTGCAGCACCGGATAGACGGTGCCCTCGGCGAGGTCGAACACCTCGCCGCTGCGCTCCCGCAGCTCCTCAATGATCGCGTATCCGTGCCGTGCGCCGTCCGCCAGCACCGCGAGCACCAGCAGATCGAGGTGTCCCTTGAGCGTCTCGCCCTTCATACCTAGTCACTCTAGGCATAGTCGTCCTTGGTGTCAAACCGTTCTACACTCGGACGCATGAAGGTGCTCGCGGCGATGAGCGGCGGAGTCGACTCCGCCGTCGCCGCCGCGCGCGCGGTGGACGCCGGCCACGAGGTCGTGGGCGTGCACCTCGCGCTGAGCCGTCAGCCCGGCACCCTGCGCACGGGCAGCCGCGGCTGCTGCACGATCGAGGACTCGATGGACGCGCAGCGGGTGGCGAGTGCGCTTGGCATCCCCTACTACGTCTGGGACTTCTCGGAGCGCTTCAAGCTCGACGTGGTCGACGACTTCATCGCCGAATACGCCGCGGGGCGCACGCCGAACCCGTGCATGCGCTGCAATGAGCGCATCAAGTTCGCCGCTCTGCTCGAGAAGGCGATCGCACTCGGATTCGACGCCGTCGCGACCGGCCACTACGCCTCGATCGTCACCGGCGCCGACGGCAACCGCGAGCTGCACCGCGCCGCCGACTGGGCGAAGGACCAGTCCTATGTGCTCGGCGTGCTGACCGCCGGGCAGCTCGCGCACTGTCTGTTCCCCCTCGGGGCGACACCGTCCAAGGCCGAGGTGCGCGCGGAGGCCGCCGAACGCGGCTTCAGTCTCGCTCAGAAGCCCGATTCGCACGACATCTGCTTCATCCCCGACGGGGACACCCGCGGCTGGCTCGCCGACAAGGTCGGCGCCGAACCGGGAGCGATCCTCGACCGCGCAGGCGCCGTCATCGGCAGCCACGCGGGCGCGCTCGCCTTCACGGTCGGGCAGCGCAAGGGCCTCAACATCGGCTACCCCGCCGACGACGGCAAGCCGCGGTTCGTGCTCGAGGTGCGACCCAAGGACAACTCGGTCGTCGTCGGCCCCCGGGAGGCCCTCGCGGTCGAGGAGATCGCGGGTGCCGCGTTCAGCTGGGCCGGCCCGGCTCCGGATGACGCGGCGACCCCCTTCGACGTCGAGGTGCAGGTGCGGGCGCACGCCGATCCCGTGCCGGCGGTCGCGTGCGTCTCGACGAACTCGACCACCGGACGCACCGAGCTCGTGATCCGCCCCGCCGCCCCGATCGAGGGCGTCGCGCCTGGGCAGACCGCGGTGGTCTATGACGGCACTCGCGTCATCGGTCAGTGCACGATCGACCGCACCGTCTCGGCGGCACCGGTCCCGGCCTGAGCCCTGCCGGCGGGTCGGTGGCCGGCCCTAGTC
>JBAQPI010000038.1:0-4143 GCA_049305635.1 Rhodoglobus sp.
ACGTGCCGGTCACGTTCCTCTACGTCGGCCCCGATGCGGAGTCGACGCCGCTGCATAGGCTGCCCGGTGCGCTGCGCTCGCTCAAGCCGGCGTTGCGCAAGGCCGAGATCCTGGCGGTCTCGAACCGCCTCAACTCCCTCGGACGCAACGGGCTGCCGATCCCGAAGGGCATGGACCCGACGAAGGTGCGGGCGCCGCGACCGCGCTAGCGCGAGATCAGCGCCTGACCAGCACCGTGCCGATGGCGCGGTCGTGCATGCCGCGCTGGTCGCGATCCCAGATCGCGGCGGGGATCACCAGGCACAGCAGCGCCGTTCGGGCGAAGGGACGCCACCAGCCGAGGTAGCCGCCCCGCACCGGCACCACGCGCATCCCGAGCAGCAGGTGGCCGACGCTGCCGCCCGTCGTGAGCAGGAAGACCACCTGCGCGACCGCGAAGACGCCGAGCGTCGCGAGCGGGTCGTACCGGAAGAACGCGACCGAGATGAGCACGGCGGCGGCCCAGTCGATGGTGAGCGCCGCGATACGGCGACCGAGACGGGCGATCGAGCGTGGCCCGGACTCCGGGAGCCCGAGCCGCTTGCCCGGCCAGTCGGAGGCGGGGGCGGTCTGGCTCGGCATCCGTCGATCCTACCGGCGGCCCCGTAACATGCCGGAAACAATAGCGTGACGCCGGTGAAACCCCCTGCACGTACCCTCAACGTGGCTGCGACTGCACCATCACCGCTCTGCACCCTTTGGAGTTCCGCCTATGTCCAACCCCAAGTTCAAGGACGCATCCGAGGTCCTGAAGTTCATCAAGGACACGGACGTCAAGTTCGTCGACATCCGCTTCACCGACCTGCCGGGCATCCAGCAGCACCTGACGATCCCGGCGGCCACGGTCGATGAGGACTTCTTCACGGTCGGCCAGATGTTCGACGGCTCGTCGATCCGCGGATTCCAGTCGATCCACGAGTCGGACCTCCAGCTCGTCCCGGACATCTCGACCGCCTACGTCGACCCGTTCCGCAACGAGCGCACCCTGATCCTCGTCTTCGACATCTACAACCCGCGTAACGGCGAGATCTACACCCGCGACCCGCGCCAGGTCGCGAAGAAGGCCGAGAAGTACCTCGCCTCGACGGGCATTGCGGACACCGCGTTCTTCGCCCCCGAGGCGGAGTTCTACATCTTCGACGACGTGCGCTACGAGGTGAAGCAGAACAAGAGCTTCTACGAGGTCGACTCCGACGAGGCGGCCTGGAACACGGGCCGCGAGGAGGAGGGCGGCAACCTCGCCAACAAGACCCCGTACAAGGGCGGCTACTTCCCCGTCACGCCGCTCGACAAGCACGCCGACATGCGCGACGACATCATGCTCAAGCTCATCGACGTCGGGCTCGAGGTCGAGCGCGGCCACCACGAGGTCGGCACCGCCGGCCAGGGCGAGATCAACTACAAGTTCGACACGATGGTGCACGCCGCCGACGACATCCTGAAGTTCAAGTACATCGTCAAGAACACGGCGCTCGAGTGGGGCAAGGTCGCGACCTTCATGCCCAAGCCCCTCATGGGCGACAACGGTTCGGGCATGCACACCCACCAGTCGCTGTGGAACGAGGGCTCGCCGCTGTTCTACGACGAGAAGGGCTACGGCGGACTCTCCGACATCGCCCGCTGGTACATCGGCGGCATCCTCAAGCACGCCCCGGCCGTGCTCGCCTTCACCAATCCCACGGTCAACTCGTACCACCGCCTGATCCCCGGCTTCGAGGCCCCCGTCAACCTGGTGTACTCGGCCGGTAACCGCTCGGCGTCCATCCGCATCCCGATCACGGGCACCAACCCCAAGGCCAAGCGCATCGAGTTCCGCGCGCCGGATGCCTCGGGCAACCCCTACCTCGCCTTCGCGGCGCAGCTCATGGCCGGCCTCGACGGCATCAAGAACAAGATCGAGCCGCACGAGCCCGTCGACAAGGACCTCTACGAGCTGCCGCCCGAGGAGGCCAAGAACATCCCGCAGGTTCCCGGTTCGCTCGAGGAGGCCCTCAAGGCGCTCGAGGCCGACCACGACTTCCTGCTCGAGGGTGGCGTGTTCACGAAGGACCTCATCGAGACCTGGGTCGAGTACAAGCGCGAGAAGGAGCTGCTCCCCTTCGCGCAGCGTCCGCACCCCTTCGAGTACGAGCTGTACTTCGGGGTGTAGTCACACAGCACGCCAGGGGCCGTCACTTCTTCGGGAGGGGCGGCCCTTGGTCGTGTTCGGCGTCGCCGGCGCGTGAGCGTGGGTTGGGGAGGACTCCGTGTGGCCAGTGAGGTTGGCGTGGCGGGCGTGAGTTCAGGAACGTGCTACGGCCACTTCTGCCCCACCACGTCCTCCCGAAGAAAGGCCGGAGACTCCCGTGGCCGATCAGGGGCAGCTCCGCCGATTCAGCCCCGCACGGCCGGTCGGGGCGCGGGGCCGTAGAACAGCCGCTCGAACACCTGCCGGGCAAGGCGAGTGACCCGCAGGTAGTCCTCCTCAAGCTGGGATGCGGAGCCCGGCGGGTACTCCATGAGCCGCGCGACCCCCTCGAGCTGCTGCCGGTCGGTCGGTAGCACGTCCGAGGTGCGCGCCGTCCACAGGGTCATGGCCGAGCGGGCGCGAGAGGCGAAGATCCAGGCATCCCGGAGCTTCTTGGCGTCGAGTGCCGTGACGAGACCGGCGTCCTCGGCGGCCGCGAGCGCCTTGAGCGTCGAGGTCGTGCGCAGCCCCTCCACCTCGTGGCCGTGCTGCAGCTGCAGCAGCTGCACGAACCACTCGACGTCGCTGAGCGAGCCGCGGCCGAGCTTGAGGTGCCGCGCGGGGTCGGCGGCCTGGGGCAGCCGCTCGGCCTCGACGCGCGCCTTGATGCGCTTGATCTCGCGCACGGCATCCGGAGCGACGGATTCGGGGTAGCGCACGTCGTCGGCGATCTTCTCGAACTCGGCCAGCACCGAGCGCTCCCCCACGACCGGGCGGGCGCGCAGCAGCGCCTGCGCCTCCCAGGTCAGCGACCAGCGCTCGTAATAGGCCCGATAGCTCTCGAGCGAGCGCACGATGGCCCCGCTCTTGCCCTCGGGCCGCAGGCCGATGTCGAGCTCGAGCGGCAGGCGGAGGTCCTCCGTGAGCCTGCCGAGCGCGTGCACGATGTGCTCGGCGGTGCGCTGCGCTTCCTCGTCGGATGCCCCGGCCGGCCGGTAGACGTACATGACGTCGGTGTCCGAGCCGAAGCCGAGTTCGGCCCCGCCGTAGCGTCCCATGGCGACGATGCCGAACTCGATGCCGTCGCCGAAGCGATGGGCGAGGCCGAGCATCCCGGCGAGCACCGCCGTCGTGATGTCCGACAGGGCGCGGCCGATCTCGTCGATCGTGGTGATCCCGAGGATGCCGCCGAGCGCTATGCGCAGCACCTCGCGACGGCGGGCGGTGCGCAGGGCGAGCGCCGCGGCCGCCTCGTCCTCGCTGTGCCGGGCCACGGTCGCGGTCGTCTCCTCGAGCAGCTGCCCGAGCGGTCGGGGACGCAGCTCGTCCTCGTTCTCGAGCCACGCGGCGGCCTCGGGGATGCGCTCGAACAGGGCGCCCACGAAACGCGAACCGGACAGCACGCTGGTCAGCCGCCGGGCGGCCGCCGAGGAGTCGCGCAGCATGCGCAGGAACCAGTAGGCCTCGCCCAGGTCCTCGCTCAGACGGCGGAACGTGAGCAGGCCGTGATCCGGATCGGCGCCCTCGGCGAACCACTGCAGCATGACCGGCAGGAGGTTGCGCTGGATCGTCGCCCGGCGCGAGACGCCCCCCGTGAGCGCGGCGATGTGCTTGAGCGCCGCGCGCGCGTCCCGGAATCCGATCGCCGCGAGGCGGGCCTCGGCCTGATCGCTCGTGAGGGCGAGGCCGGACTCGGGCAGCGCGGCGACCGCGGAGAGCAGCGGCCGGTAGAAGAGCCGCTCGTGCAGGCTGCGCACGGCCTGCTTGGTGCGCTGCCACTGGGCGAGCAGATCCTCGGCGCTGCTGGCGACGCCGCTCGCCCGCGCCAGCAGGCGCAGGGCTTCGGGATCGGTCGGCATGAGGTGCGTGCGGCGCAGCCTGGAGAGCTGCAGTCTGTGCTCGAGCAGCCGCAGGAAGCGGTAGTCCTGTGCGAACTC
>JBAQPI010000039.1:0-3402 GCA_049305635.1 Rhodoglobus sp.
TCATGGCCGCTCGTGCTGCTGCCCGTGCTCATCGCCTTCCTCGAACTCATCATCGACCCCGCCTGCTCGATCGTGTTCGAGGCCGAGGAGGCCGACCCGAAGGTCATGAACCAGCCACCACGGGGGCTCGGCGCCCCCATGTTCGACGCCCGCGTGCTCACGATCGCCCTGCTGCAGGGCCTCTCCGCGCTCGCCGCGGTGCTCGGCGTCTACCTGTGGGCGCTGTTCACCGACCGACCGGACGAGGTGGTGCGCTCGATCACCTTCGCGACCCTCGTGATCGGCAACCTCGCCCTCATCCTGGTGAACCGCTCGTGGCGGCTGCCGGTCTGGCTCACCTTCCGGGAGCGCCGCAACCCGACGCTCAGGTGGATCCTGCTCGCCACGAGCGCGCTGCTCGTCGCGCTGCTGCTGGTGCCGGGGTTGCGTGATGCGTTCAACCTCGGGCCGATCGGGCTCGGCGACTGGGCCGTCGCGATCCTCGCGGGGTTCGCGGGCGTGGCGTGGTTCGAGGTGTACAAGGTCGCGCGCGCGCGCAGAGCGGATGTTGTCTCACCACCCCAATAGGCTCAAGCCAGCGCCGCGCCGGGCAGCGCACGGGTAGGGAAAGCACGCGATGTCGCAGCAGCAGAACAACGCCAACTTCATCTGGTCGATCGCCGACCTGCTGCGGGGCCCGTACAAGCCGCACCAGTACGGGGCCGTGGTGCTGCCGTTCACGATCCTGCGGCGGCTGGACTGCGTGCTGGAGCCCACCAAGCAGGCGGTGCTCGACGAGGCGGGCAAGCGCGGGGATGCGGCTTCGGCATCCGTGTTCCTCACGAAGGCGGCTGGGCAGGGTTTCTACAACACGTCCCGGTTCACGCTGAAGTCGCTCATGGGCGACCCGGCCGGCATCCGGGCGAACCTGCTCGACTATGTTCGCGGGTTCAGCGAGAACGTGCGCGACATCTTCGAGAAGTTCGAGTTCGAGAAGCAGCTTGAGAAGCTCGACGGCGAGAACCTGCTCTACCTGGTCACCAAGAACTTCGCCGAGGTGGATCTGCACCCGTCCGCGGTGTCGAACATCGAGATGGGCCTGATGTTCGAGGAGCTGATCCGCAAGTTCGCGGAGACCTCGAACGAGACCGCGGGGGAGCACTTCACCCCGCGCGAGGTGATCCGCCTGATGGTGAGTCTGCTGTTCAACGCCGACGACGAGGCGCTGACCAAGAAGGGCGTGGTCCGCTCGATCTACGACCCCACGGCCGGCACCGGCGGCATGCTGTCGGTGGCCGACGAGTACCTGCTGGGGCAGAATCCGGGTGCCCGGCTGGTGATGTTCGGCCAGGAGGTCAACGGCGAGTCCTACGCGATCTGCAAGGCAGATCTGGTGATCAAGGGTCAGGACATCAAGAACATCGTGCTCGGTGACACCCTCACCGACGACGGCCTGCCCGGTCAGAGTTTCGACTACTGCCTCTCGAACCCGCCGTTCGGCGTGGACTGGAAGAAGCAGCAGCCGACCGTGCTGAAGGAGCATGAGCAGGAGGGCTTCAACGGTCGCTTCGGGCCGGGCCTGCCGCGCGTCTCCGACGGGTCGCTGCTGTTCCTGTTGCACCTGATAAAGAAGCTGCGCCCGAAGGCCCAGGGCGGCGGGCGCGCGGGCATCGTGCTCAACGGCTCCCCGCTGTTCACGGGTGGCGCGGGTTCGGGGGAGTCGGAGATCCGTCGCTACCTGCTGGAGAACGACCTGCTCGAGGCGATCGTCGCCCTGCCCACCGACATGTTCTACAACACCGGCATCGCCACCTACCTGTGGATCATCGACAACGACAAGCACCCCGACCGCAAGGGCACCGTGCAGCTCATCGACGGCACCGGCTTCTCCCGCAAGATGCGCAAGTCCCTCGGCGCCAAACGCAAAGAACTCGGCCCCGACGACATCGCCACGATCGTCAAGCTCTACGGCGCCGCCGAGCAGTCCGACGTCTCGAAGATCTTCCGCACCGAGAGCTTCGGCTACCGCACCATCACCGTCGAACGCCCCCTGCGCCTGAACTGGGCGCTCACCAAGGAGCGGTGGGATGCCGCGGTGCTCGCGAAGCCGCTGGGCCTTGTGGCGGACGCCCTATCGGTGGTCGAGCTTGTCGAGACCTCGCCCACGACAGACTCGGCTGCCTTCACCAACACGGTCAAGAACCTGTTGACGGATGCCGGCGTCCCCCTCACCCCCGCCCAGCTCAAGTCCCTCATCCAGGGCCTCTCCGAACGCGACGACACCGCCCCCGTCATCACCGACGCCAAAGGCAAGCCGCTGCCGGACACCGACGCCCCGCGACACCGAGAACGTGCCCCTCGGCGAGGACATCCACGAGTACTTCGCCCGCGAGGTGCTCCCGCACGTTCCGGACGCCTGGATCGACGAGTCCAAGACGAAGGTCGGCTACGAGATCCCCTTCACCCGCCACTTCTACCAGTACGTACCGCCGCGCCCGCTCGAGGAGATCGACGCCGACCTCAACAAGCTCATCCGCGAGATCACGGAAATGCTGGGCGAAGTGGAGGCGTGATCGCATAGGCCCCTATTCAAGCCTGTCACGGTCCGCAAATCGGGCTTATGCTCTAAACCATGCAGACGCTACCGATTTCGAAGGTCAAGGACAAGCTCAACGAGTTCGTCGATGCGGTGTCGTTGACCCATGAGCAGGTGACGATCACCAGAAACGGATCGCCGGCGGCGATCCTCATCGGTGTCGATGAGTGGGAGTCGCTGCAAGAGACTCTGTTCTGGCTCTCCCGGCCCGGGATCCTCGATGACGTCGCCCTGGCCCGGCAAGATCTCGCGGGGGGGCGCACCTCGAGCGAGGAGCAGATTCGCGCCGAGTTCGGCGTGCCACGTCGGTCGGCGCAGTGAGCGAAGCCCGCGACGACGGGTATCGGGTCGAGTTCGCTGGCACCGCCCACCGCGATCTGCTCGGTGTGCCGCCGCGCATCGTGCCGGCGATCGTCGAGTTCGTTTACGGCGAGCTCGCGCGAAACCCCCGCCGCGTGGGGAAGCCCCTGCAGCGCGAGCTCGAGGGGCTTTGGGGCGCCCGTCGAGGCCCATATCGGGTCATCTACGAGATCCTCGACGACCGACTGCTGGTCGTGGTGATCCACGTCGACCACCGGGCCGACGCCTATCGTCCTCGCTAAGCGGACATCGATACCCGAGTTCGGGCAGGATACGAGTAGCCCGCCACGACCATCGTGGTCAGCAGTGACACCGACCTCACCTCCTTGAGCCTGTGGCACAACAGGATCGCGATCATGCGGCCCCGAGAGTTCGTCGCACGAGTTGTGCAACTGCGCCGCAGCCGCCGACCGAGCAGGAATGGATGGACATGGAACTGCAACTGCTGCGCGAGGTCGGGGTGTGAT
>JBAQPI010000040.1:0-3581 GCA_049305635.1 Rhodoglobus sp.
TGCGGGCCAAGCGCGGCTCGATCCTCGAGGTGGTCATCGGCGACGGCAAGGGCATGCTGACGCTCACCTTCTTCAACCAGGCGTGGCGCGCCAACGAGCTCAAGCCGGGCGTGCGCGGCATCTTCGCCGGCAAGGTCGGCGACTACCGCGGAGCCAAGCAGCTCGCGCATCCCGACTACGAGCTCTTCGAGCAGGACGCCGACCCCGCGCTCGCGAAGGCCTGGGCCGAGCTGCCGATCCCCATCTACCCGGCGACCTCGACGGTCGCGAGCTGGCAGTTGCAGAAGGCGATGGGCGTCGTGCTCGACACCCTGCCCGAACTCGAGGACCCGGTTCCGGATGCCGTGCGCGAGTCGCGCAGGCTCGTCACCTACCGCAGGGCGCTCGAACTCATCCACCGGCCCGCGGTCGATGCGGACTGGGGGGCCGCGCGCAAGGCCCTGCGCTTCCAGGAGGCCTTCGTGCTGCAGGCCGCCCTGCTGCAGCAGCGTGCGCGGTTGCGGGAGTCGGCGGCGACCGCGCGCGAGGCGGGGCGACTGCTCGAAGGCTTCGACGAGACGCTGCCGTTCACGCTCACGGGCGACCAGGTCAGCGTCGGGCACCAGATCACCGCCGACCTCGCGGCGCCCGTGCCGATGAACCGGCTCGTGCAGGGCGAGGTGGGCTCGGGCAAGACCCTCGTCGCGCTACGGGCGATGCTCGCGGTCGCCGAGTCGGGCGGTCAGTCCGCGCTGCTCGCGCCCACCGAGGTGCTCGCCGCGCAGCACCTGCGCTCGATCGTCGGCGTGCTGGGTCCCGATCTGGCGGCTCGGCTGCGGCCCACCCTGCTCACCGGGCAGCTGCCGACGGCGCAGCGCAAGAAGGCGCTGCTCGCGGCGGTGACGGGCGCGGCATCCATCGTCGTCGGCACGCATGCGCTGCTGAGCGACAACGTGGGCTTCTTCGACCTGGGGCTCGTCGTCGTCGACGAGCAGCACCGCTTCGGGGTGGAGCAGCGCGAGGCGCTGCGGCTCAAGGGCGCCCGGCCGCCGCACGTGCTCGTGCTCACGGCGACACCGATCCCGCGCACCGTGGCGATGACGGTGTTCGGCGACCTCGACATCTCCTCCATCGCCCAGCTGCCCGCCGGGCGCTCGCCGATCGAGAGCTTCGTCGTGCCGCTCGCCGAGAAGCCGGGCTGGGCGAGCCGCATCTGGGAGCGGATGGCGGAGGAGCTCGCGCAGGGCCGGCAGGGGTTCGTGGTGTGCCCGGCGATCGACGCCACGCACGCGGAGCCCGGGGATGACGCGGCCGGCTCGGCCAGCGTCACCGAGACCCTCGAGCAGCTGCGCGCCAACCCCCTGCTGTCGGCTGCCCGCATCGAGGCGTTGCACGGCCGCATGACCTCCGAGGAGAAGGACCGCGTGATGCGCGCCTTCGCGGCCGGGGAGATCGACGTGCTCGTCGCGACGACCGTCATCGAGGTCGGGGTCGACGTGCCCAACGCCTCCACGATGGTCGTGCTCGACGCCGACCGCTTCGGGGTGTCGCAGTTGCACCAGCTCCGGGGCCGGGTGGGCCGGGGCGGCGTGCCAGGGTTGTGCCTCTTCGTCACGGCGGCGGAGGAGGGCACGCTGGCTCGCGAGCGGGTGGAGGCCGTGGCATCCACCCTCGACGGCTTCGAACTGGCCGACCGTGACCTCGAGCTGCGGCAGGAGGGCGACGTGCTCGGCAGCCTGCAGTCCGGCGGGCGTTCGAGTCTCAAGCTCGTGCGGGTGGCGAAGGACGGCGAGCTCATCGCGGAGGCGAGGGAGGTCGCGGCGGGCATCCTCGAGGGCGACCCGCGGCTCGAACGGCATCCGGCCCTGCGTGAGGCGCTCGCGCGCCGGCTCGACGAGGAGGCGGAGGCGTTCCTCGCCAAGAACTGAGGAAGAACTGAGGAACCGGCCACTAGGCTGGCGTCATGAGCCGGATCGCCGTCGTTCCGGGGTCGTTCGACCCCATCACCCGAGGACACCTCGATGTCATCGAACGCGCGGCCGGCATCTTCGACGAAGTGCACGTCGTCGTCGTGCACAACCCTGGCAAGAACGCCCTGCTGCCGATCGCGCAGCGCGTCTCGCTCATCGAGCAGTCATTGCGGGACGCCGGCATCGGTGGCAGCATCCTGGTCACGAGCTGGAGCGTCGGCCTGCTCGTCGACTACTGCACCGATGTCGGTGCGAGCATGATCGTCAAGGGCATCCGCTCGCAGATCGACGTCGCCTACGAGACGCCCATGGCGATCGTCAACCGCGACCTCGCGGGCGTCGAGACGGTGTTCATGCTGCCCAACCCCGAGCACGCCCACGTGTCCAGCTCGCTCGTGCGCCAGGTCGCAGCCCTCGGCGGCGACGTGAGCCCCTACGTGCCGCCCGCGGTCGCCGACTACCTCAACACGCCGGTTCCCTGAGCCCCTCCGTTCTACGCCCGAACGGGGCACAGAGCGGCCCGTTCCGCATCCAATACAGTGGTGGGTCAGAGTATGCGGAGCCGCGGGCTGGTTCCCGACTCCGCGCGAGAATGGCGGAGAGGGGGCACCACGTGGACGCACCGCCGCCCGAGCCCGATGCCACGCCGCCGCCCGGTTCCGGTGCCACGCCGCCGCCCGGTTCCGGTGCCCCGCCCCCGCCGCCCTCCTTCCCCGAGGGCTGGGCGGGGCCTGCGATGGCGATCCAGGCCGTGCGACAGATCCCGCGGCCCATCCTGGTCTCGCTCGTGCCATCCGGGCTGCCGCCGATCGTCATCGACCTGCGATACCTCACCTACGACTGGGATGCGCCGATCGCCGCCTTCCCGGCGAACCCCGGCCCGGTGCAGGTCGGCACCCATTACCTCGATGAGGATCCGCGCGAGCTCTCGCAGCGCGCCACCGGGGTGGACCCGCTGCTGTGGCTGATCGGCCTCAACGCCTTCGCCGGGGCGCGGGCATCCTGGTTGCGGGCCGGTGACAGGTTCAAGCTCAAGTGGTGGCCCGACCTCGATGTCATGCCGCACACGCCGGAGCAGGCGCGGGTGGTCAAGACGCTCGCCGGCGGGCTGATGACCGTCGAGAAGCTCGCGCAGAAGGCGAAGGCGGATGCGGGCGTCGCCCACGACGTCGTCAACGCCCTGAGTCTCATGGCGGCCCTGCGTCGCGTCGACGGGCCGGGCGCGGCGCCGAGCCTGCCGCCGATGTCGGCGGACTTCCAGCCGGTCGTGAAGATCGGGCGGCACAGCACCCGTCGCGGCGGGTGAAGAATGGCTCTGTGACCCTCAAACTCGGTTTCAAGGCCTCGGCAGAGCAGTTCGACCCGCGGGAGCTCGTGGAGATCGCGGTCGCGGCCGAAGCGCACGGCATGGAGTCGGTGACCGTCAGCGACCACTTCCAGCCGTGGCGGCACGAGGGCGGGCATGCCCCGTTCTCGCTCACCTGGATGGCGGCGGTGGGGGAGCGCACCTCATCCATCCAGATCGGCACCTCGGTGATGACGCCGACGTTCCGCTACAACCCGGCGGTGCTCGCGCAGGCCTTCGCCTCGCTGGGGGTCATGTACCCGGGCCGCATCATGCTGGGCGTCGGC
>JBAQPI010000041.1:0-2827 GCA_049305635.1 Rhodoglobus sp.
ACGAGTTGGTGCGCACCGGTGGGCATCGTCGATGAGATCGGAACCGTGACCTTCCCCGTCGTCGAGACCTGCACCCAATTGCCCAGCAGCACGGGCGTCGAGTGACCCCAGACGGAGACCCACTCACCGGCAAGGTCGGGATCGACTTGCACCTCGATCGTCTCGCCTTGCGCGGCGTCGGGGTCGGAGGCGATCTCGCCCTCCTCAGCAGGGGTCAAGTCGTCGGTTGCAACGGCGGCGGGGGCGTCGCCGGGGCGCGGGATGACCATGCTGGCGTCCACGCCCGTGACGACGTTGCCGCCCGAGATCACGATGTTGGTTGCGCCGGCCAAGGTCGGCTGATTGTTCCAGTACTGCGGGGTGTAGGCGCGCGGGCCGGTGCGCTGATCGATGAAGCCGATGCGGTAGGTCCCGTCCGGCAGGCCAACGACCTCGTAGTCGCCCCAGTCGCCGCCGCCCACGTAGGGGCTCTCATCAGGGAATTCAACCCAGTCGCCTCCGACGAGTTGGAAGGTCGTGGCATCCATCCCGCCGTAGCTCGGCAGGTCGACGGTGCCACCTGGGGCAGCGAGATCGATGTGGCCGGAGATTGAGCCGCCCAAGGAGAGGGTGACATTCTTTCCGAACTCGTCGACTCCCGCGGTGACCGTGATCACTGTCGCCGCAGCGAAGTTGCTGGCGCCTCCGTAGTAGGTGAAGGCGTAGGCGGGTCGACGGCTGTTGTCGCAGTCCCAGAAGAGGAGCACATAGTCACCAGCCTCGAGGTCTTCGACGGCGTAGTTGCCGCTCGCGTCGGTTCGCAGTGCGCCTCCGACGACGTCACCTGCGGTGTCGTAGACCGTGGTGCAGATGTCCGAAACTCGCGCACTGCCCACGCTCTCGAAGACACGGCCGCTGATGCTCGCCGTGATCCGGGGGGTGACGACGAAGTCAGCGGTGACCGTGTCGCTGGCGATGGCGGTGACCGGCTGGGAGGTGAGCTGCCAGGCGGTGCCGCTGCCACCCACGGAGACCGTGTAGTTGCCGGCACCCAGTTCGTCCTTGGAGTAGTTGCCCGACGGATCCGTCATGACTGAGTAGAACCCCATCGGGTCACCATTCGAAATGCTCACGGATTCGTTGGCGACGGCGTTGCCTTCGCTGTCTTCTACGTGACCGGTGATCGTCGCATTAGCGGCCACGAGCGCAACGTCTCGCACGACCGTCTCGCCGTCCTCGACACTCACCGAGGAGTTCACCGAGATATAGCCGGGCGCCCCAATTGAGTTGGAATAGTCGCCTGCGGGGAGGTGGGAGATCGCATAGACGCCCGAGCCGTCGACAAAACCATTGGACGACGCGGCCTGGCCCATACCCGAGAAGTAGTAGTAGGCGGTGGCAATAGGGTCTCCCGATGCGCTGTCGGTCACCTCTCCCGTTATCGAGCCGGTGCCCGTGGGCCACGAGGTGAGAGGCATGTTGATGACGACGTCAGGCGCTTCGAGGGTGAGCGTGACGGTGTCGCTCACAAGAACGGGATGACCTCCCGGGTCACTCGCCTGCTCGAAGATCGAGACCGTGTAATCGCCGAGGTCGATGTTGTCGAAGGTGTACTCGCCCAGGCCATTGGTGACGGTCGACGTGGAGAATCCGGGCACGGGGTAGAGGTTGACGGTCACGCCGCCGGCGGGCGCGCCGTCATGGGTCACGACCCCGGAGACACTGCCCTCGCCGGCGGCGTTCGCGGGGAGCGCCCCGAGCGACAGCAACGCGAGACCGAGCGCGGAGGCGAGGGCGGCCAAGCGAAGCCAGCGGTGGGGGGCGCGTGGGCGGGTCTGGTGGGTCACGGGCGTCCAGTCTCTGAGCGGTGTTCGCGTTTCGGCAGACTCTAGCAGTTCTCAACTACCGTCAAGAGTCGCAATCGCCGGAGCCATCGGGGCATGCTGTAATCGTGACCGATGCCCGTCCGCCCGCGATCGCCTCGCTCGAGCGACTGCGCGCCTCCCTTGCGGACCCGGGGCTCGGGCTGCCGCTCGAGGGGGCCGCCGAGCAGCGGGAGGCTGCGGCATCCGCCGTCCGGCAGATCGACGACTACATCCGGCCGCGCCTGGCCGACCTCGACGCGCCGCTGCTCGCGGTCGTGGGCGGGTCGACGGGGTCGGGCAAGTCGACGATCGTCAACGCCCTCATCGGCACGCCGACGACCCGGGCCGGCGTGATCCGCCCGACGACGCGGCAGCCGATCCTCGTGCACGCGCCGGTGGACGCCGGCTGGTTCGCGTCGGATCGCATCCTGCCCGGGCTCGCGCGGGTGCGGGGGCGCGTGTCGAGCCCCGGGACTCCGGCGTCGTCCGCGGGGGATGCGCCCGCGGCATCCCGCATCAACGAGCTCATGCTGCTGGCCCACGACGAGGTGCCGGCTTTTCTCGCGATCATCGACGCGCCCGACATCGACTCGGTCGCCAACGAGAACCGGGCGCTCGCGAACCAACTGCTCGCGGCCGCCGATCTCTGGCTGTTTGTGACGACCGCGAACCGCTATGCCGACGCGGTGCCATGGCGGCTGCTCGAGGGTGCGGCCGAGCGATCCATCACGGTCGGGGTCGTGCTCAACCGAGTGCCGCCCGAGGCCGTCGACGACGTGCTTCCCGACCTGAAGGCGATGCTGACCGCCCGCGGCCTGCCCGATGCGCCGGTCTTCGTCATCGAGGAGCAGCCGCTCGATGACCTCGGGATGCTGCTCGCCGACGCCGTGGCCGGTCCCCACGATTGGCTCGCGGGGATCGCCGGCGACCGGGCCGAGCGCGCCCGGATCGCCGCCCGTACGCTCGGCGGCGCGATCGTCGAC
>JBAQPI010000042.1:0-3145 GCA_049305635.1 Rhodoglobus sp.
GCTGTTGATGATGTGCCGCGACCAGAGCCGCGGCGGCTCCAGCGGCCCGATCAGCCCCAACTCTTCGCCGCGACGGGCGAGGTCCGCCGTGAACTTGCGGGCCAGGTCGATGCGGTCGCCGAACAGGCTCGCTGCGACCGCGGGTTCCGTCTCAAGCATGTTTCACGTGAAACATCAGGCGCGCGCAATCACCGTGTGGCGGTCACGCCCCTCGCCCTGGGACTCCGAGGTGAAGCCGCGCTCGGCCACGATGTCGTGCACGAGCTTGCGCTCGTAGGATGACATCGGCGGCAGAGCTGCCGACTCGGCTCCAGCCTCGATGCGCGCGACCGCCGCGTCTACGAGCGCCGCGAGCTCGCTCGCGCGGGCCTCGCGCGAGCCCCCGATGTCGAGGATGAGCCGGGAGAACGAGCCGGTCTTCGCCTGCACCGCAATGCGGGTGAGCTCTTGCAGGGCGCTCACGGTGTCGGGCCGGGAGAGCATGCGCAGCGCGTCGCGCTCGGTGGACGACACCGCGAGGTAGACGCGGCCGCCACGGGCGTCGATCTCGATGTCGCCGTCGAGGTCCGCGATGTCGAGCAGCTCCTCGATGTAGTCGGCGGCGATGTCGCCCTCGTCCTCGAGCTGGCTCTCGGTCGGGGCATCCTGCGCTGCAGCCGCTTCCGCCGGCTCGACCTCGGGGGCTTCGGTCTCGGTCACGTCGCTCACTTCTTGTTCCCTGTCTTCTTCTTCGCGCGGCTCTTGCTCACCGGCTGCTGGCGTTGTGGCTTGACGGGCTCGGCGACCATGGTCGTGCCGCCCTCTGGTGTCTCCTCGACGACCCCTTTGCGCTGACGGCGCTTGGTGAGGCGGGCCTCGCGAGCGAGCGCGGCCTCGCTGCCGGGAGTCGGCATGTTGCGGATCACGAGAAACTGCTGGCCCATGGTCCAGAAGTTCGAGACCAGCCAGTAGAACATCACGCCCAACGGGAAGGTGAAGCCCGAGAACGCGAACACGAGGGGGAGCACGTAGAGCAGGATGCGCTGCTGCCGGTACATCGGCGAGGCCTTCATCTCCGCCGACTGGTTCTTCGACATGATCTGCAGCTGCGTGATGAACTGCGAGCCGGTCATGAGCACGACCATGATCGAGGCGATGACGATGACCGCGACATTGCCGCCGGCGGTGCTGATCGCGAGGTGCAGGGGCGCGATGCCGAAGAGGGACGACTCGCCGAAGGAGCGCGAGAGGTCGGCGTCGAGCAAGCCGACACCGTGCGCGACGTTCGGATTCTGCGCGTCGTTGAGCACCGAGAACAGGCCGAAGAAGATCGGCATCTGCAGCAGAAGCGGCAGGCACGAACTCAACGGGTTCGTGCCGGTCTTCTTGTAGAGCTCCATCGTCTCGCGCGACATCGCCTCGCGGGAGAACTGGTCCTTCTTGCCCTTGTACTTGTCCTGGATCTTCTTCAGCTGCGGGGCGACCTCGAGCATGCGGCGCTGGTTCTTGATCTGCCGCACGAAGATCGGGATCAGCGCGGCGCGCACGACGAGCACGAGACCGGTGATCGAGAGCACCCAGGTCAGACCTGCGTCGGGGTTCATGCCCACCGACTCGAGCAGCCAGTGGAATGCGACGAGGATCGCCTCGATGGCCCACTTGATGGGCCAAAGAATCGTGCCGATGATGTCCATGTTGTCGGGTCAGCCCTTTCCGTGGCTCTGAGGGACGTCCGTGGCCGGCACGGCGAAACCGAATCGCGTGAGCGTGTAACGATCGTGGCGGGGGGCGGGAACGTCGTCGATGCCGCCCTCCGCCCAGGGGTGACAGCGCGCGACGCGACGCACGCCGAGCCATGACCCGCGCGTCAGTCCGTGCTGCTGCACCGCCTGCAATGTGTAGTGCGAACACGAGGGGTAGTAGCGGCAGACGTCTCCGTACAACGGCGAGACGACCGCGCGGTAGGCCTTGAGTAAAAGCACCACGAGATTGCGCGGCAGCAGGATGACGAACCCGATCGACCGATTCACGAAACGCCTCCGCGGCGGAGACCGTCCGCGATCTCCGAGTGCAGGGTAGCCCAGTCGGCTCGATCGCAACCCGGCAGCGCCCTGATGACGACGTCCCGCCCGGGCGCGAGCGCCGGCAGTAGAGCATGGCCGACGGCGCGCAGCCGACGGCGCATGAGGTTGCGGGTGACCGCGCCACCGACGGCCTTGGTCACGATGAAGCCGAAACGGGTCGGCTCAGGAACCTCGCGGTCGAGCACATGCAGCACGGCGTTCGTCGTGCCGATCCGCCGACCGCGGCGCACCGCAGCCCGGAAGTCTCCCGGCCGGGTCACCCGGTTGGCCCTGGCGAGCACCGCTGGGGATCAGGCGGAGAGCTCGGTGCGACCCTTGCGGCGGCGAGCCGAGAGGATCGCACGGCCGGCGCGGGTGCGCATGCGCAGACGGAAGCCGTGCACCTTGGCGCGACGGCGGTTGTTCGGCTGAAAGGTTCGCTTGCTCATGATGGTCTCTCCAAAGCCCAGCTTCGAAGGGCCGGTAGAAGGAATGGCGGCACGTGGCCGGAAGTCAACTGCTTAAAAGTACGGTGTCAACCCGGCTGCGTCAAACCCCAGCACTGCCGAGACAGACATTCTCCACACCGCGACAACTGGGGTTGGTAACGACACCCTGTGGACAACTAAGGTGAAACCCAGCCGTTTCACGGGGGTTAGGGGCGGCCAATGGGCGCCGTGCGACACCCGGGCCGGTGGATAACCCTGTGAAAACACAGCATGACCGAGGACGTAGCAGCGATGGCCGAAATACCGGACTCCACGAGAGAACTCTGGCACTCCGTGCTCGCCAGACTCGGTATCGACGACCGAATCACGCCGCAACTGCTCGGCTTCATCAATCTGGTCGAGCCAAAAGGCGTCATGGCCGGCACCCTCTACCTCGAGGTGCCGAACGAACTGACCCGCGGCATGCTCGAGCAGCGCATCCGTCTTCCCCTGCTCAACGCGATCTCCGAGGTCGGCGACGAGGTCACCACCTTCGCGATCGTGGTCAACCCCGACATCCAGCACGACTTCCTCGACCCCGAGCCCGCGAGTGAACAGTCCTACATCGAGCCCACGGTCGCCGGCGGTGACGGCCTCTCGCAGCAGTCCAGGCGC
>JBAQPI010000043.1:0-5648 GCA_049305635.1 Rhodoglobus sp.
ACTGGTCGGGGCGACAGGATTTGAACCTGCGGCCTCCCGCTCCCAAAGCGGGCGCTCTACCAAGCTGAGCTACGCCCCGCTACGGCCCGAAAAATGGCCGCAGCAAGTCTAGCCGCAAACTCCCCACGCGATGCCTGTGGGACCTTCGCCCCGTCGCAGCCCGACCGCCCGATTTAGCCTGACCCCATGAACGAACTCTTCGGGCTCCCCGCCCACATCCTGCTGCTGCACGCCATCGTGATCTTCGCTCCGGTCGCCGGCCTGCTCGCCATCGGCTACTCGTGGGCACCGCCGATCCGCAAGTACATCGGCTGGGCGCTGTTCGCCCTCGCCGTGCTCAACGTGCCGCTGGCCTGGATCACCACGGAGACCGGTGAGCAGTTGGAGGAGCAACGCCCGGAGAACAACCTCATCGAGGCCCACGCAGCTCAAGGGAACGCGCTGCCGCTGATCGCCGTGCTGTTCCTGATCGCGGCCGCGCTGCTGTTCCTCGCCTACGACGGCCTCGCGCTGCGCTTGATGCCGTGGTTGGCGAAGGCGCGTGCGGTGCCCGCGCTGAAGATCGTCGTCAGCGCGCTCGCAAGCGCGGCATCCGTCTGGTTCATCTACCAGACGATCGTCACCGGCCACTCGGGCGCACTCGCCGTGTGGACGGGCAAGTGATGCGGCGCTAGCCCTCCGCGAGCACGATCACCTTGTCGCCGGGGGCGAAGCGGATGCGATCGGTCTTTCTCGGGTTCACGCGCACGCCGTAGGCCTGTGCCGCGTCCCGTGCCAGCGCCGCGACACGGTAGCCGAGCGCGGTCTCGCCGCGCTGGCGGGCCGACTCGAGCACCGAGTAGAAGTCCAGCTCCGAGCCGGGGGCGATGTAGAGCTCGGCGGAGTTCAGGTAGATCTCGCTGCCGGCCGCCGCGAACAGGTCCTCGAAGACGTGGGTGATCTTGACGTTCTCCGAGATCTGCGACAGCAGCAGACTGATGAGCTTGTCGCTGACGATGAAGTCGTCGGCGTTGGTGACCTCGGCGAGCTCGCGGTTGCGGTCGTCGAGCATCTCGCTGACGATGTTCAGGTCGACGCCGGCGGCATCCTCGATCGCCCGCAGCTGCAGGAGCGTCACGAGCGTCTTGCCGTCCGCGCGCTGGTGATCGAGGATGTCGCGGTACGCGAGCACGATGATGTGGTCGAAGCCCGCCACCGTGAGACCGTCGAGCACGGCGCGACTCGTCGCGTCCCCGCGCCGGAAGGCGACCGTGAAGTGCTCGAATCCGGGGAACTCCGGCTCCTCCACATCGGCAAGCACCGTGACCGTCGAACCGTTGGGCACGTACTGGTCGAGCTCGGCGAGCATGCCGGCCAGTCCCGAGTTGTAGCCCAGCACGAGTGTGGACTCGGGATGCGGCGGCTCGACCGGCGCGGAGCTCACGACCGTCAGGTCGGGCACCCCCGCAGCCGACAGGCGGATCGTGCTGTCGTCCTCCGCGATGACGATGAGCTGGTCGCCGGCCTCGACGATCGCCTCCGGGGTCGGGTTGAGCTGCACGACCCCGCCCTTGACGAGGCCCATCACGGCGGAGTCCACGAACGAGAGCTGCGCGTCGAAGTAGGTCTTGCCGACGAGGTTCGGCTGCTCCGTGAAGTAGATCTCGTCGCCGTCGAAGTCGAGCAGCTCCTGGTAGACGACGCTCAGGCCGCTCTGCCGGCAGCTCTGCACGGCCATGCGCCCGATGACGTCGTTGCCGACCACCCAGTGCGCCTCGCTCTTGCCGACGAGGTTGGCGGATTCGAGGCTCGAGTCGTGGTCGAGCTCACCGACGATGTGGTAGCGCTCCGCCTTGCGGCGCGGGTTGTTGGTGATCGCCAGCGCCGTCTTGATGACGTCGGCGTCGGCGTCGGGGCTGCCGTCGGGGGCGAGCAGGATGATGCTGCGGGCGGTGTGCGGGTTGCTGATCTCCAGGTCGGTGAGGTTCATCGGGTCGCCGGTGCGGCAGATGATCTTGGTGCGACCGGTGGCGCCCGCCTCGGCGCGGATCTCATCCTCCATCTCCACCTTGTCCTTGTCGGCGAGGATGACGATGGCCGCCCTGCCGCGCGACTCGTTGGCGATGACGAGTTCGTGGATGATGGGGAACACCTTGGTGCTCCAACCGAGGATGAGCGTGTGATCGGATTCGAGCACCTTGGAGCGGCCCTTGCGCAGCTCCTCCACCTTGGCGTCGAAGGCGCCGGAGATGATGCCGATGAGGCTCGCCACGATGATGAGGCCGCCGATCGTGATGACGAGCATGAGGATGCGGAAGCCCCAGCCGGTGTCACCGCCCATGGTGCCCGGGTCGAGGGTGCGCATGAGGTTGCCCCACAGCACGTCGAGCGGGTTCGTCGTCGGGTCGTCGTTGGGGTACTGCCCGAACAGGCTCAGCAGCAGCACGAGGCCGAACACCACGAGCACGAGCACGATCGTCGCCAGGCCCAGCAGCGCCATGAGGGCGATGGCGCCCTTCGACATCCAGCCGTCGAACCAGTACCGGAAGCGCTCGGCGAGTGTGGGCTTGTTCAACGTGATCCCCTGACTGCTGACGTGACTACCGAATCGTAGCGGCGCGCGCGTCAACGTCGTTAGCGGTCTTGTCGCGGCCGCGGCGCTACGCTCGAAACGTTCGCATAATGAAGGACGCCCGCTACACTTGCTCGCGGTGCCTGAGGGCCCCGGGGATGTAGCTCAATGGTAGAGCTTCAGTCTTCCAAACTGACTACGCGGGTTCGATTCCCGTCATCCCCTCGAACTGGCGATGAGCTAGTGGTTGTCGACGTACTGTTCGAGGGCTTCGCGGGCGACCTGGCTGACCGTCTTGCCTTCGGCCGCGGCGAGCTGCTCGACGGCTTCCCTCACATTGTCCGGGACGCGGAAGGCGATCTGGGGTGAGGTTTTCGCCGCCCCGGTGAGCGATGGGCGTCCAGCTCGGGTCTTCGAAAGCACCTCTTCGGAGATCTCAGCGGCGAGCTGGTCAGTCAGCCGGGTGCCATCCTTGAGGCGAACCTCTTCCTTCTCGAGGTCGACGATCCCGTCGTCCGCGAGGCGGTACTTCTGGTCGCTCATGTGTTCCTCCATCTGGTGGGCATTGCGTGGATGATGAGCAGCCAGCGGGGCTGCTCGATCGCGACGATCTCGATCTCTTCACCCTGCCGGTCGGTTCCTATGAAGCTGTAGGCGATTTCGCCCGCGTGTTGTCCGGGCTCGGACTTGACGGGTTCTCCGGCGTTGTTGAGGGCTTCGAGGATCTGCTCGACGGTGACACGGTGTTTGCGTGCCGAGCGGATGATCTTGACTTCCCTCATAGCCCTATTCTGTCAGGCAGTATTACTATATATGTCAATCACAATTAGGAGTATCGACATACCGTTCGAGAGCTTCCCTGGCGATCGCCAAAACCGTGCGGCCCTCGCGGGCGGCGACTTTCTCGGCGTGGTCGCGGAGCTCCTTCGAGATGCGGAAGGCGACCTATGGGGATGACCCGCTCGCTGAGCGAGGGGCGGCCTCCGACATTCGCGCGCTTGACCGTGTACTCCTCACCAGCGAACCGCAAGGCTGTGAGGTGATCGAACGCCTCCGGGTTCGGGATCGGCATGATCCGACCACGATCGAACTACGCGCCGACCAGCGAGTTGCTCTCAGCCTCGATCGACTGGCGGATGAACTCGAACTGATCTTCCCAGCCCTCAGTGGTTCCGCCGGAGACATGAAGTGCCGTGCGGACCACACCGAACGCGGTCGCAATCGCCTGCTCCGGGTTCGTGACGTTCAGAACGTTCATTGTGAACGTCAGGACGGAACTCGAAGAATCCCCTGCAAGATCTGCGTCTTCGACCCCATCACAGTCGTATAGAGCGTCGGCTATCGCGTCGAAAGCGAGGTCAAACGCAGCAGTCTCCATGCCGCCTCGAACAAGTACCGACAACTCGATCGCATAGTTCATAGCTTGACCTCCTTCGGCCAGCATTCTACGCGCATGAACCAATGCGCGAGATTGGTGCCGTAGTTCGCACCCGATCGCGTAAGGCCTTCGGGCCGGTGATGTCCACGACGCGACCTTACCCATCGTCTATGGGCATCCAGAAGGCGGAGACTGGATAGGTGGTAGAGGTTCCATCGAATAAATGGAAGAGTATAGATCGGATAATTGGTAGACTAGCGTAACCGAGCGGGGGTGTTGGATGTCGAAGTACCGGCGGCGGGTCATCGACTCCGAGCTCGATGAGTTGATGCCCGGCGCCGCTGCCATCAGCATCGACGGCCCGAAGGCCGTCGGCAAGACCGCGACCGCTCTGGAGCGCGGGAACACGGTGTTCCGACTGGATGACGAAGGCGTCGCGGAGTTGCTGCGAGCCGCACCCGAGAGGATCCTCGAGGCAGAGGCCCCGGTGGTGATCGACGAGTGGCAGCGGATGCCAACGATCTGGGATGCCGTGCGACGCGCTGTCGATGACGGCGCGGATCCCGGCAGGTACCTGCTCACCGGAAGCGCGGTGCCGGCATCGCTTCCGATGCATTCCGGCGCGGGCCGCATCATCTCGCTGCGAATGCGCCCACTCGCCTTCTCGGAACGTCAGCGCGAGCAGACGACCGTCAGTCTGACGCAGATGCTGTCAGGCGTTGCCGAGATATCCGGAACGAGCGGATTGAAGCTCGTTGACTATGTCGAGGAGATTGCGGCGTCGGGATTCCCTGGCATCCGGGAGCTCCCGGGGAGGACTCGCCGCGCCCAACTCGACAGCTACATCACGAGGATCATCGAGCGGGACTTTCCAGAACAGGGACAGCAGGTGCGAAAACCTGAGACCCTTCGATCGTGGATGTCCGCGTACGCGGCTGCGGTCGCGACGACGACTTCGTACGCGAAGATTCTCGACGCCGCGACCCCCGGGCTCGCGGAGAAGCCGGCGAAGGAGACGACGATGACATACCGTGACGTCCTCTCGCGGTTGTGGTTGCTCGATCCGGTGGGGGCTTGGCATCCGGGGAACGCGTTCACCCGTTTCGGCACCACCCCGAAGCACTTTCTGGCCGACCCCGCACTGTCTGCACGACTGTTGGGACTTGATGAGCAGCGGCTGCTGAGCGCTCAAGGTGACCAGATCGGCGTGAACGACAAGACGCGGCTCGGGTCGCTGTTCGAAGCCCTGGTTGCGCTGAGCCTGCGCACCTACGCACAAGCAGCGGAGGCTAACCTCTCCCACTTCCGCACCAGCAAGGGTGACCATGAGGTCGACTTCGTCGTCCACGGCGGAAACGGCGCCACCGTCGCGTTCGAGGTGAAGCTGGACCGGACCGTGGACGACAAGGATGTCAAGCATCTGCTGTGGTTGCGCGAGCAGATCGGTGGAGCGCTCACGGACTCTGCGGTGATCTACACGGGACAGTATGCGTACCGGCGGCCGGACGGAATCGCTGTGATCCCGCTCGGGCTTCTCGGCCCTTAGCTCGGCGCAGATACCGTCGGCGGCCGATTCGCGACGGGAGTAGTGTCGTCCCTCGTGGCCGAGAACGATGGCGTCGACGAGAGCGACGAGCCGATACCCGAACGCGTTCCGCTGGGCGACAACGCGGGCGGATCCGGGAGCCGCTTCGCGCGCTGGCTTCTCGCCAACCGCGT
>JBAQPI010000044.1:0-17042 GCA_049305635.1 Rhodoglobus sp.
CCGGTGCGCGCCGTCGACTTCCAGTGGATGTAGCGCCGCTCGTCGCCGGGCACGTACTCGCGCAACGCGTGGAAGGACACGTCGTTGTTGGAGAGGTCCCGGGTCGGGTTGCCTTCGAGGTCGCGGATGAACCCCGTCGACATGCTCGGGATCGCGATCGTGCGAGGATGCACGAACAGCTCGGCCTGCTCGGTCCACACCACCTCCCGCCGCACGATGCCGACGGGGTCCGCGCGCACGGTGCGCACCGGCCCGACCGGGATGACACCACGCCGCGCCGTGGGGATGACGAACTCGTGCGCGAAGGAGGCACCCCTGCGCAGGCCCGGGAGCACGACCTCCGCGAGCCCCGCGCCGACGGGGATCTCGACCGTGAGCCCGAAGGTGCGCACCCGGTTCGGGTTGGTGACGACGAGTGCACCGACCGCGCGCTCGCCCACCACGACGCGGCTGTGCGGCACCCGTAGCGCGACCTGCGTCGCCGAACGGCCGACGAGGTAGACGACCGCGACGACGATGAGCGCGAGGCACGCGAAGCCGACGACGACGAACTCGAGCAGGCCGAGGCCGTAGCCGAAGCCGAGTGCGAGCGGCACGATCGCGAACATCACCCAGCCGAGCGCGGTGACGACGGCGGCGACGCGGTCGAACGCCCGGCCGAGCAACTCGCCCACCGCGGTCGCGAACCGCACCGTCGCGATCACCGCATCCGCGAGCACACCGGTGCGCTCCCCGACGATGCGGGTGCGCGCGTTCGTGAGCCCACGTGTGCCGGTGGCGAACTGCGAGTCGGTCCGCGCACCCGGGTTCGCGGCCGGAGGGCGACCTGCCACCCGCGTCGAGCGGTGCGTGCCGGGCTGCTCGGATCCGGCCATCAGACCGCTTGCCGGTCGCTCGGCGGAGGAGTCTCGATGAGGATCTGGCTGATGATGCTCGAGGCGGTCACGCCGTCGAACTCGGCCTCCGGGTCGATGATGAGCCGGTGCGCGAGCACGGGTTCGGCGAGCGCCTTCACATCGTCCGGCACCACGTAGTGCCGGCCGGAGGCCGCGGCGAGCGTCTTGGCCGTGCGGATGAGGGCGAGCGCGCCGCGCACGCTGGCGCCGAGCCTGACCTCGGTCGCGGTGCGCGTGCCCTCGACGAGCCGCCCGACGTAGTCGTTGATGGTCGGATCCACGTGCACGGTGCGCGCGGCCTCGGCCATCTCCAGCACGACCTCGGCCGTCACGATCGCCGGCACCTCGGTCTCGTGCGCCTTGATGCCGGCACCCTCGAGGATGCGCAGGGTGGAGGCGTGGTCGGGGTAGCCGATGGAGGACTTCATGATGAAGCGGTCGAGCTGCGCCTCGGGCAGCCGGTAGGTGCCGGCCTGCTCGATCGGGTTCTGCGTGGCGATCACCATGAACGGAGCGCCCACCGGGTGCGTGACGCCGTCGACCGTGACGTGCCCTTCCTCCATGACCTCCAGCAGCGCGGACTGGGTCTTCGGGCTCGCCCGGTTGATCTCGTCGGCGAGCACGATGTTGGCGAAGATCGGACCGGGGTGGAACTCGAACAGCCCGGTCGCCTGGTTGTAGATGCTCACGCCCGTGATGTCGCCGGGCAGCAGGTCGGGTGTGAACTGCACGCGACTGCTCGTGCCGTCGACGCTCTGCGCGATCGCGCGCGCGAACGAGGTCTTGCCGGTGCCGGGGAAGTCCTCGAGCAGCAGGTGGCCCTCGCTCAGCAGCGCAGTGAACCCCAGGCGGATGACGAAGGTCTTGCCGAGGAGCACCTGCTCGACGCCTGCGACGAGCCGGTTGAAGTTGTCGGAGAACCATCTCGCCTGCTCGGGAGTCATGGTCATGCTGTCGGGCTCCTCATCAGTTGCTGCGGTATTGGTAGTCGTAGAGCAGTCCCCCGTTGGCGACGACCCGGATCGTCAAGTATGACGTGCCCGGGCCGGACACCTCGCAGTGCCCCGGCTGCGTCGTGTCGGCGAACTCGAAGCTCGCGCCACCGCCGTTCTCGCTGCTGCTGCAGCGGTACTGCACGGACTCGTACGCGCCGGCCGGCCAGCCGGTCCAGTCGAACGAACCGCCCCCGAGGATACCGCCGTCCGGTGTGAACGTCAGGTTCGAGACATGCGCATCGACCGTCACCCCGAGCGGGAAGAACGCGGACCACGTCTGCTGGCACAGCAGGCCCGAGCCGTAGTCGCGGCAGGCGCGGACGCTCACCGAGGTGTCGCTGCCGTAGTACCCGGGGAACTGGCCCGACATCGGCTGGCCCAGGGCGATGGGGTCCTGCTCGCCGCCTCCTGTCGACAGCATGTAGTACAGCAGGTACTGGTTGTTGAGCGGGTCCGCTCCGAGGCTGCCGCCGGTCGCGACGAAGTCCCAGCGGCCGTCGGTCTCGACGAGGCTCGTGGTGAGGGCGGTGACGACCGCCGGCGGCGTTCGGGCGATCACCTCGGCGCTCTCGCCGCAGCCCTGCGAGTTCGCCGCGAACACGACGAACGTGTACTCCGTGCCGGCCTGCAGGCCGCCGAACTGCGCGCTCGTGCCCGTGCCGCCCACCGCCGAGCACGCCGGCTTCGCGCCGGTGTAGACGACCGCGGAGTAGTTCGTGATGGGCCGCCCGTTCTCGGTGAAGACCCCCGCCCAGTCGAGTTGCACGACCGTGTCGCTCAGCGCGGTCGCGAGCGGCGTGCCGACCGCGACCGGCGGCCCGGCCGGCACGCCGATCGCCGGTTCGCTCGTGTTCCAGGTCGAGAGGGCCGTGTACGCGGCATTCCGAGCGCTCACGGTGAACGTCACCGCGACACCGTTGTCGAGGGGGTACCGGCCGAAGGCGCTCCCGGTGCTCCAGGAGCACGTGCCGCCGCTGCACGCCCCGGTGCCGATGTCCACCGTGTACGGCCCGACGGTGACGGAGTACCGATCCACGGGGCTGCCCCCGACCGGGTCGGGCACGCTGTCCCAGAAGAGCACCAGCCCGCCGTCCAGTGGCGTCGAGGTGAGGCCGGTCGCCGCCGCCGGGATGATGTCCGACCACACCGGCGAGGCGAGGGTCACCGGATCGGAGTCCCCGATCCCGTTGGTGGCCACCACCGTGACGAGCACCGCCTCCGAGGGACCGTTGCCCTCCGTCGTGATCGTGCAGGTGGTGCCGGTGCAGTCGGTCTGATCGACAACGGAACCGCCCTTGGTCGCGGTCACGGTGTAGCCGGTGATCGGGGAGTTGTTGAACTGGCCGGCGTTCCAGCGCATCGTGATCGAGCGATCCCCGTAGCCGCTCGGGGCGAGGTTCTGCACCGGGTCCGGCCGGTCCTGCACCGACACGAGGATGCTGCCCCAGACGTAGCGCTCCGGGTCGCCGGTGCCGTCGGCCACCTGGTACTGGAGGTTCACGTCCCCTGGCGGCGCGGAGGCGCTCACGGTCACCGTGAGCCTGCTGCGATCGGCGCTCGGTTCGATCGTGACCCCGTCCGGCAGGCTCGCGCCGTCGAGACCCCTGATCGCGACGACGGTGAGCGGCTCGCCGGGGAACGGGTTCGTCGCCTGGTCGTTGGTGAGCACATCCACGGTCGTGGTCTCACCGCGCCTGGCGACCGCGACGTCGGCGGCCGGCTGCACGAGGGGCTTCGTGGATTGCACCACGTGCAGTTCGATGCGCCCGGCCTTCCCCGCGCTCAGGTCGTCCCGCACACCGAGGGTGATCGTCGTGACCGAGCCCTTCGCCGTGTCGGCATCGGCCCGCAGCGAGAGCTCGGTGCCGTTGAGCGCGTAGCTGAAGCCCAGCGGGAGAGGGTCGAGCACGGTGTACGCGAGCTCGTCGAGGTCGTCCGGGTAGGGGTAGCTCGTGAGGCGGACGAGGTCGAGCACCTTCTCCTGGTCGGGCTCGAACTCGATCACACCACCGCCGAACACCGGCGGCTGGTTCTCGCGGGGCAGCACAATGATCGGCAGCACGAGGATCGCGCGGCGGCCGACCGCATCGGCGACCTCGAAGGAGATCGAGGCGGGGCCGAAGTACTTGTCGGCCGAGGTGAAGACGAGGGTGTCCTCATCGACCACGAGATCGTCGCCGTTCGCGTGCGTCGCCCGCACCGTGCTCGAGTCGGTCAGTCGCACGTCGCCGCCGATCGCGATCACGTGCTCATCGAGCTCGATCCGGAGCTCGTCCTCGCTGTTGACCCGCAGCACGGGCGCGCGGCGGTCCAGTTGGGGCAGCGCGTCATCCGTGCCAGGCACGCGGATGAAGGCGTAGCCGTAGACCTCGGGATCCTCCGGGTGCGCGACCTTGAACGGGATGATCTGGCTGCGCTGCCCGATCGTCACCTCCACGCGACGGTTGGAGGTCACCCGTGCGTTGTCGCCGTAACCGGGGTGGATGGAGAGGGCGAGATCCCGGGCATCCCCGTCGGCGAAGAACACCTTCGCGAGCACGTCGACCGTCACGACGTCCCGGTCGATGATGTCGCTGAGGGTGAGCACGCTGTCCTCGGCCACCGGGTAGGCGAGCTCGGCGTCCGGGTCGACGGTGACGCGGATGAAGTTCTGGCTCGTGCCGCCGGTCTCGTTCTCGATCTGGTAGATCACGCCGTAGTCGCCCGGCGTGCGCGGCGGCGTGACCTGCACGACGTCGCCGACGACCTCCGCGGTCGTCAAGGGGTCGTTCGGCTCGGCCGACACGATCGTCAGCGGGCTGCCGTCGGGATCCGAGTCGTTGGCGAGCACCTGCACCGAGACGGTCACGCCCGGCCGCACGGTCACCTCGTCGACGGTCGCGACGGGATTGCGCGCTCCCTCGAGCCTCGGGCTGATCCCGATGCGCACGGTGCCGGTCGCCCGCGCACCGAGGGAGTCGATGACGGTGTAGGTGAAGGTGTCGGTGCCGGCCGAGTAGTCCCCCGCCTGGTACACGATCGTGTCGGATTCGACCTCGGTGACCGAGCCCTTCTCGGGACTCGTCGCCTGGCCGAGCAGCTGCACGGAGTCCCCGTCCGGGTCGGTGCCGGAGAGCGGGATGCGGATGCCCACGGACTCGCCCGCGAGCACGCGCGCCGTGATGGTCTGCGGCACGGGTGCGTTGTTGGTCGCGACATCCGTCTCCCGCACCGCGATGCGCACGAGCGCGGTCGCCGCCTGCCCGTCGGGGCCGGTGACCCGGTACGCGGCGGTGAAGTTGCCCGTCTTGCCGGGGGCGAGATAGCGCAGCACGTCGCCAGAGGCGAACAGCAGGCCGGAGTCCGTCGGCAACTCCTGGTCGAGTCGCGGACCGAGCGTGAGTTCGAGTCCGTCGGGGTGCTCGTCGTTGTCCAGCACCGGGATGTCGATGGCCTCGCCGACGCGCACCGTCACGGAGTCCTCGTACGCGACGGGCGGCTGCACGCGCGAGGGCGCGGGGATCTCGATGACCGTGATGACGCCCTCGGCCTCGGCGAGGCCGTTCGAGATGCGGTAGTTGAACACCACGGGACCGGCCTCGAGGGGCCGTTCGAGGCTCACCCGCACGATGCGCTGCGCGAGCACCTCAGCGCGCACCCCCGAGTCGGAGGGGAGGTTCACGACACCCGTGACCAGGAGCACGCCGCCGGCCGGGTCGACGTCCGTCGCGGCGACGTCGATGCGCTCGTTGCGCAGGGTCTGCACGAACACCGTCTTGGGCACCGTGATGGGCTTCGTGTTGGCGTCGGGAGGACTCGTGACGTCGATGCGCACGAGCCCCGTCACGGTGAGCGTGCCATCGGTGACGACGTACTCCAGGTAGTGGCTGCGGATCTGCTCACTCGTGAACCGGAAGGTGCCCGCCTCGTAGCTCGGGATGACGGTGACGTCCGCCTTGGCGGGCACGCTGTTGAGTCGCACCGTGCCGGTGCCGCCGCGCACGTGCAGCAACGGCTCGACGGTGATCTCCTGGCCGGCCGCGACGAGCACGACGAAGGGGTCGGCGACGATCGGCACATCGCCGGGCTGCCGCACGCTGACGCTGACGCTCCCGGAGGCCTCGGCCGACCCGTCCGAGACGACGAGGTTCACGACCTTGAGGTCGCTCCCCCCACCCGAATCGGAGAACACGACGGACCCCTCGGGCTTGGAGGTGACCTGGTCCGGCGGTGCGACGGCCGCTGAGGTGAGGTAGAAGGCGTCGCCGTCGGGGTCGACCCAGTCGCCCAGCACCTGCGTCGTGACCCGACCCGCGGAGGCGACCGTGATCCGCGTCGCGCGCACCTGCTGCGGCGCCGAGTTCTCGCCCTCCCCGCGCACCGTGACGACCACCTCCGCCGTGGCGCTGCCGCCGCGCCCGTCCGTGATGGTGTACGAGAAGCGCACCGGGCCGGCCGCGTCGGGGGCAAGGGTGAACTGCACCTGTTGTCGTTCGTTGATGAGGTCCAGTCGGCCGACGGCCTCGTCGAGCGGCACGAGCTCCCCGATCACGAGCACGTCGCCGTTGGGGTCGAAGTCATTGAGGAGCACGGGCAGCACGGTCGCCCTGCCGGGCCGTGCGCCGAAGGCGTCGGCGATCGCGACGGGCGGCTCCTGCACCTTCTCGACCTCGGGCGGCAGCTGGTCGTCGTTGTGCTGCTCCTCCGGCTGGTCGTCGTCGGCGGGGATCAGGTCGTCCCAGTTGTCGATGAGCTCGCCCTCGCGCTGTACCGCCCAGGACTGCCCGGACCTGCGGTCGTTGAGCACCGCACGAGCGCCGTTGGCGGCGAAGACGAGTTGCGCGTTGCCCGCCATGCTCACCAGTGGCAGCGTCGTGCCCTGCGCCGGGTCCTCGGCGCAGCGTCGCCAGTTGTCGCCGTTGGACCAGGCCGCGAACTCGCAGCCGCCCATCGCGAGGGGTCGAGCCGGCGTGCCCGACTCCCCGTCCGCGACCGGGATGGCCTCGGCGCCCGACAACGGCACCGCGACGAGCCCGCCGGCGTGCGCGACGAGCACGCGGTCCCCCTCGCTCGCGGGCAGCTGCAGCGCCGCCGGCACCGCGTCATCGATGAGCCCGGCGAGGTCGACCGTGCGGCCATCGAGGTGCAGTTGCCTGGCATCCGCGTCGAGCACCGCCCAGCGACCGGCGACGGAGGTGATCGAGAGCCCACCGTCGAGCGGGAAACCCACCGCCTGGGCCGACTCCGCGGCATCCGAGATCGCGGTGTTGACGCGGTAGATCTGGGATGTCGCCGGGGCGAGGGCGAAGAGCATGCCGTCGGGGGCGACGCTGAGCACGGCACCGGTGCCGAGGCTCAGGGAGGGCTCCGCCTCGGCGTCGAAGGTCGCGAGCTCGGCGAGCGGCACGATCCACACCTCGCCCGTGCCCGCCTCGTGCACGATCACCCGGTCACCCGCGATGTGCACCTCGGGCCGGTCCGGCGGGAGGGCGACCGAGTCGGTGATCTGGCTCGTGGCCGGGTCGACGATCTCGAGGGCGTTCTCCGCGCGGTCGAACAGCAGCACGGTCTCGCCGCGCTGCAGCACCTCGAGGTCGTTGCCCGTCGTCTCGACGACCGAGTTGAGCTCGAGCACCTCGGTCGCGGCGCGGCCGATCGCATGCTGCTGGCTGTTGGCCACCCAGACCGCGCCGTCGGCGAGATCGAGGCGCTGCGCCGTATAGCCGGTCGAGACGATCGCGACCGTCGCCACGAGTGCGGCGATGAGCGCACCGCTCGTGGCGCTCACGACGGTCGAGAGGTGCTTGCGGAACCAGGACCTCATCCGGGGATGTCCGCGCATTTCTCGCCGCTGGGCGGTCCGGTCTTGCCCTCGCGATTGACGGCGACCGTGATGCACACGTGCGCGCCCGGCTCGGAGTCGACGGTGAAGCTCGCCTCCCGCTGCTGGGCGGGCGGCGAGCCGTCGTTGGGCGTGACCTGGTAGGTGTCACCGACCTGCAGCCCGGGGTCGCCCCAGGTGAAGGTGACGGTGTCGTCGGTGATGCGCGAGCGGATGTCCGAGACTGTCGGGATGCCGCCGGATCCCGCACGGATGAGCACGAGGGTCGCCGTCACGCCGAGCACGAGCACGACCACCGCCGCCGCCGCGACGAGGCCCCAGCCGAGGGCGCGCATCCCGCGCGGCGCCTGCCCCGACGTACCGCTGCCGCTGCGCGCGTTGCGACTGTCGCGCAGCACGGTGCCGACCCCGCTGTAGGGGTCCTCCGTGCCGCGACGCCGACGACGGCGCTGCGACACGGACGCCGCCGCTGCGACGGAGCCGCGGATGCGCGTGCGGTCCTCGAGGTCGGCGACGGTGCCGAGCGCCCAGTCGTCCATCGCCAGCTCGATCGGGGTCTGCGGCACGCCGATCTCGGACTCGACGGCCTGCAGCTCGCGGACGAGTTCGAGCACGCTGCCCTGCCGCTCACCGGGGCGGCGGGACATCGCCCTGGCGAGCACCCGCTCGAGGCTCGCGGGCACGTCGCCACGACCGATCGGCTGCGGCTTGGCGCGGTTGATGCGAGAGATCAGATCGGTCGACTTGTTCGACTCCCCCGGCACCTCGAACGGGGATCGCCCGGCCAGCAGGGAGTACACGGTCGCAGCGTAGGCCCAGATCTCGCTCGCGATCGTGCCGGCCGTCTCATCCATGAGCACCTCGGGCGCGGACCACGGGATCGACATCCCGACCGCCTCGAGGCTCTCGGACTCCCCGAGGGTCGCCGCGATGCCGAAATCGCTCAGCACCGGGTGCCCGTACGCGGTGAGCAGGATGTTCGACGGCTTGATGTCGCGGTGCAACACGCCGTGCCGGTGCGCGGTCTCGATCGCGCAGCCGATCTGCACGGCGATGCGCAGCACCTCGGGCACCGGGATGCGCTCGGAACGGTAGCGCTGGCTCAGGGTCGAGGAGCACAGCTCCATCACGAGGTACGGCCTGCCGTCCGATGACACGCTCGCCTGGTACACCGTGAGGATCGAGGGATGCGAACTCAGTTGTGCCATGAGGTTCGCCTCCGCCTGGAACATCTGGCGCACCTGGTCGTTGACGACCTCGCTCAGCATGACCTTGACGGCGACCTGGCGGCGCGGCATGTTCTGCTCGTAGAGGAACACGTCGGCGAAGCCGCCCGAACCGAGAATGTGCACGTGCGAGAACCCGGGGAGCGTCGGGGGCTGCGAGGGCAGACGGCGCGCCACGAGAACCCCCTCACTCGGTCAGCGGATGCATCATTGTAGGCAGAGGCCCCGGTAGTCTCGGCGGTTTGTGCCCCCAATGGGGGTCTCCGCTCGCCCCCCTTCACAGGGGCGCCGCGCTGCGTCAGGAGCGCTCCGGCCGCGGTGCGGTGTCATCCAGCGCGGCGTGGTGCGGCGCGTCGATCACGTCGACCACGACGGTCGTGATGTTGTCCCTGCCGCCCGCCGCGAGTGCGGCGTCGACGAGGGCACCGGCGGTCTCGGCGGAACTCAGGCCCGCCGCCAGATGCAACCGGATGCGCTCGTCCTGCAACTCCTTGGTGAGCCCGTCGGAGCACAGCAGCAGCCGCAGCCCCGGCCGCAGCGGCAGCATCCAGAAGTCCGGGACGGGGCGCGCGTTGAAGCCGACCGCGCGCGTGATGATGTTGGAGTCGGGATGCTGCTCCGCCTGGTCGCGCGTGATCGCCCCCGCCTCGACCATCTCCTGCACCACCGAGTGGTCGACGGTGACCTGGCTGAGTTCGTTGCGCTCGAAGGCGTAGACACGGCTGTCGCCGATGTTGAAGACCGCGAAGTACGGCTCGTCCTGCTGCAGGGTCAGCGCCGCGCCCGTGACGGTCGTGCCGACGCCGAGCTCGCCGTCGTCGGCGATCTGCGCGATGTCCTCGGTCGCACGCTCGAGTGCGCGCTCGACGGCGCGCGGGGCGAGGAAGTCCGAGGCGACCGCCTCGGCGAGGCGTTCGACGACCGCGGCGCTCGCGAGGTCCCCCGCGGAGTGCCCGCCCATCCCGTCGGCGACCGCGAACAGCGGCGAGCGCGCCACGACGCTGTCCTCGTTGGCGGCGCGGCGACGACCGGTGTCGGTCGCGGCGCCCCACGCGAGGGTGACCGTCTCGGCGCGCCCCGGGATGGCGATCGTGAGCCCCGCGCTGTTCGCGCCGATCTCGGTCACGGTTGCCTTCCTGTGCGTCGCATGGGCAGCACCTGGATGACGTTGCCGTCACCAATATCCACCAGCGTGCCCGGCGAGACCACGACCGACTCGCCTTGGCGCAGTTTCCGGGGGATGCTGCCGGGCAGCATCACGATCGAGCCGTTCGTCGAGCGCAGATCGGTGATGATCACGCTGCCGCCGAGTTGCCGCACCTCGAGGTGGGTCGCGGAGACCTCGCGCTGCGGGGATTCCACGCGCACCAGCCGCGGGAGCACCCCGGTCGGGATGCGAGGCGAGCTGGGCCGCCGCCCGATGTAGCTCGGCCGGTCGAGTTCGATGGGCTCCGCCTCGCCGACGCGGAACGCATAGGTCGTGGCCTCGGCGATCGCCGGCGCACTCGGCGGCGCCATGGCCGCAACCTGGGTTCCCCCGGCGGTGAGAACGGTGTCGTCGAGGTCGGGGCCGGTCGCGGCGTCGGGCGGGCGGACCGGGGTGATCACCGTGTCATCCAGATCGCCGTCCACCACACAAGCCTACGGCGGACGAGCCCGGTCAGCCGATGTAGCTCATAGGCGCCCTTCGGTCATGAGTTTCCGATGAAACTCATGACGTGCTTGATGCGCGTGTAGTCCTCGAAGCCGTAGCTGGAGAGGTCCTTGCCGTAACCGGAGTGCTTGAAGCCGCCGTGCGGCATCTCGGCGACCAGTGGGATGTGCGTGTTGATCCAGACGCAGCCGAAGTCGAGGTGCTTGGCGAAGCGCATCGCGCGCGAGTGGTCCTTGGTCCACACGCTCGAGGAGAGCCCGTACTCCACCCCGTTCGCCCACTCGAGGGCCTGCCGCTCGTCGGTGAAGGACTGCACCGTGATGACGGGACCGAAGATCTCATGCTGGATGGCGTCATCCGTCTGCTTGAGGCCCGTGACGATCGTCGCCTCGTAGAAGTAGCCCTTGTCGCCCTGCCGACTGCCGCCGAGCACGACCTCCGCGTTGCCGGGCAGGGCCTCGATGATCCCGCCGACCCGCTCGAGCTGGTTGGCGTTGTTGACGGGTCCGAACAGGATGTCGTCGCGGTCGGGCGCTCCCGTCTTCGCGTTGTCCTTCGCCCAGGCGACCATCGCGGCGACGAACTCGTCGTGCACGTGCTCGTGCACCAGCACGCGAGTCGCGGCCGTGCAGTCCTGGCCGGCGTTGAAGTAGCCGGCGATGCCGATGCCCTCGACGGCGGAGGCGATGTCGGCGTCGTCGAACACGATCACGGGCGCCTTGCCGCCGAGTTCGAGGTGCACGCGCTTGAGATCGGATGCCGCGGCCTTCGCCACCTCCATGCCCGCGCGCACCGAGCCGGTGATGGACACCATCTGCGGGATCCGGTGATCGATCATGAGGCCTCCGGTCGTGCGGTCGCCGGTGATGACGTTCAGCACGCCCGGCGGCAGGAACTCCGCGGCGACCTCGGCGAGCAGGAGGGTGGACGACGGGGTCGTGTCGCTGGGCTTGAGCACCGTCGTGTTGCCCGCCGCGATGGCGGGGGCGATCTTCCACACCGCCATGTTGAGCGGGTAGTTCCACGGCGTCACCTGGCCGATGACGCCGATCGGCTCGCGACGGATCGAGGAGGTGTGGTCCTTCAGGTACTCGGCGCTCGCCATGCCGCTGAGGTGGCGGGCCTCGCCGGCGAAGAAGCGGATCTGGTCGACCGAGAGCATGATCTCGTCGTCGACGAGTGATGCCCGCGGCTTTCCGGTGTCCTTCGACTCCAGGTCGGCGAACTCCTCGGCCCTGGCCTCCAGCGCGTCGGCGATCCGGAACAGGGCGAGCTGGCGCTCGGAGGGCGTGGTCTCGCCCCAGGTCTCGAAGGCGGCGGCGGCGGCGGCGAACGCGGCATCCACATCGGCCTTGCCGGAGACGGGCGACGACGCGTAGCTCTCCTCGGTCGCCGGGTCGATGACCTCGAAACTCGAGTCGACCTTCGCGGACACGTACTCGCCGTTGATGAAGTTGCGCAGTTCAGCCATGGGTCAAATCTACCGAGAGTGCTCCCAGTTCGCCACCGAATCCGTCGTGAATATGGCGTTCGCCGTGCGGATTCGCTTGTGAGACATCATTCGCGCTGACAGAATCGAGGGATGAGCCCCTCCCCCCGCGTGCCCGGCGCCAAACCGCTGCAGCTCGATGAGGTCTCGAAGAAGATCATCGAGCAGTTGCAGGACGACGGTCGTCGCTCGTACGCCGAGATCGGCAAGGCGGTCGGGCTGAGCGAGGCCGCGGTGCGCCAGCGCGTGCAGAAACTGACCGACTCCGGGGTCATGCAGGTTGTGGCCGTGACCGATCCGATGCAGCTGGGTTTCTACCGGCAGGCGATGATCGGCATCCGCGCCACGGGCGACACGACCGCCGTCGCGGATCGCCTCAGCGCGCTCTCCGCGATCGACTACGTCGTGCTCACCGCCGGCAGCTTCGACATCCTCGCCGAGGTCGTGTGCGAGAACGACGATGACCTCATCGAGCTCCTCAACAAGCAGATCCGCGGGATCGATGGCGTGCAGTCCACCGAGACCTTCGTCTATCTGAGACTGCACAAGCAGTTCTACAACTGGGGAACCCGGTGAGGCAGGAATGATCATGGACGACGCGGACCTTCAGCAGAAGGCCAAGGACCACCTCTGGATGCACTTCTCGCGCCAATCGGTGCTCGAGGAGCACGGCGCTCCGATCATCGTCAAGGGCGAGGGGCACCACATCTGGGACTCGAAGGGCCGCAAGTACTTCGACGGGCTCTCCGGCCTGTTCGTGGTCAACGCCGGTCACGGCCGCAAGCGGCTCGCCGAGGTCGCGGCGAAGCAGGCCGAGGAGCTCGCGTTCTTCCCGATCTGGTCGTACGCGCATCCCGCCGCCATCGAGCTCGCGGACCGGCTCGCCGACTACGCGCCCGGGGACCTCAACCGGGTGTTCTTCTCGACCGGCGGCGGCGAGGCGGTCGAGACGGCCTTCAAGCTCGCCAAGTACTACTGGAAGCTGCAGGGGCGCCCGACCAAGCACAAGGTCATCTCGCGCGCCGTCGCTTACCACGGCACGCCGCATGGCGCGCTGGCGATCACCGGCATCCCAGCCATGAAGGAGATGTTCGAGCCGGTGACGCCCGGCGGGTTCCGGGTGCCGAACACCAACTACTACCGCGCGAAGGAGATGGGCTTCGACGGCTCCCTCGAGGAGTTCGGGCTCTGGGCGGCCAACCGCATCGAGGAGATGATCCTGTTCGAAGGCCCCGAGACGGTCGCCGCGGTGTTCCTCGAGCCCGTGCAGAACTCGGGAGGCTGCTTCCCGCCCCCGCCCGGCTACTTCCAGCGCGTGCGCGAGATCTGCGACCAATACGACGTGCTGCTCGTCGCCGACGAGGTCATCACGGCCTTCGGCCGCATCGGCAACATGTTCGCCTCGACCACCTACGGCTTCCAGCCCGACATGATCACCTGCGCGAAGGGCATGACGAGCGGGTACTCCCCGATCGGCGCGACGATCGTCAGCGACAAGCTGTACGAGCCCTTCCGGCACGGCACGACCGCGTTCTCCCACGGCTACACCTTCGGCGGGCACCCCGTGTCATCCGCCGTCGCGCTGGCCAACCTCGACATCTTCGAGGAGGAGCAGCTCAACGAGAACGTGCGGCAGAACTCGCCGGTCTTCCGCGCGGCGCTCGAGCGTCTGACCGACCTGCCGATCGTCGGCGACGTGCGCGGTGACGGGTACTTCTTCGGCATCGAGCTCGTCAAGGACAAGGCCACGCGCGAGACCTTCGATGACGACGAGTCGGAGCGGCTGCTGCGCGGCTTCCTGTCCAAGGCGCTCTTCGACGCCGGGCTCTACTGCCGCGCCGATGATCGCGGCGACCCCGTGATCCAGCTCGCGCCGCCCCTGACCATCGGCCCAGCGGAGTTCGACGAGATCGAGTCCATCCTGCGCGGGGTGCTCACCGAGGCGTGGACCAGGCTCTGAGCTACCGGGGCCTGTCCTTCTGGCACGACACGGTCCCGGATGACCTGAGCCCGCGCCCGGCGCTCGACGGCGACACCGACGTCGACGTGGCCGTCGTCGGCGGCGGCCTCACCGGGCTGTGGACGGCGTGGTACCTGCTGGAACGCGACCCGGCCCTCACCATCGCCGTGCTCGAGAAGGAGATCGTCGGCTTCGGCGCTTCCGGTCGCAACGGGGGCTGGTTGAGCGCGCTGTTCCCGCGCTCCGCCGCCTCGCTCGAGCGCGCCCACGGACGTGATGCCGCGGTGCGGATGCGACGGGCGATGATCGCGACGGTCGACGAGGTCGGGCGCCTCGCGGCATCCCTCGGCCTGGACATCGACTATGCGAAGGGCGGCACGATCGCGCTCGCGCGATCCGAGGTGCAGCTCGCGGCGGCGCGGGCGGAGGTGGCCGAGGCGCGGGAGTTCGGGGTCGACCCGCTCGAGCTGTGGGGACCACGCAACGGCGCGCTCGGGGCGAGCTTCGACCCGAACTGCGCGCGCATCCATCCCGCCAAGCTCGTGCGCGGCCTCGCGCGCGCCCTCGAGGGGCGGGGCGTGAGGATCTTCGAGGGCACCGAGGTGCAGGGCTTCGCGCCGCGCACGGTCACGGCGAGCCACGGCGTGGTGCGCGCGGAGCACGTGGTGGTCGCGACCGAGGGCTACGGCGCGACGCTCAGGGCGATCCACCGACGCGTGCTGCCGCTGTACTCACTCATGATCGCGACCGAGCCGCTGCCGGATGACACCTGGCGCGAGCTCGGCATCGAGCACGGGCACACCTTCACCGACCATCGCCACCTGCTGGTCTACGGGCAGCGCACCGCGGACAACCGCTTCGCGTTCGGCGGTCGCGGCGCGCGCTACCACTTCGGCAGTGCGATCAAACCGGAGTACGACCGGGTGCCTGCGGTGTTCGAGCACCTGCGGCGCACCCTGGTCGGGATGTTCCCGTCGATCGGCGACATCGAGGTCACCCACCGCTGGGGCGGGCCCCTCGGCGTGCCGCGGGACTGGCACGCCTCGGCCTCCTACGACCGCGCCACCGGCATCGCCACGGCCGGGGGCTACGTCGGCGACGGCCTCAGCACGACCAACCTCGCCGGACGCACCCTCGCCGACCTCATCACCGGCACCGAATCCGAGCTCGTGAGCCTGCCCTGGGTCGGCCACCGCCCGCCGTTGTGGGAGTCGGAGCCGCTGCGCTTCCTCGGCGCGAACGGAGGGCTCCTCGCGATGACCGTCGCCGATGCCGAGGAGCGGATCACGCATCGTCCCTCGCTCGCCGCCAAGGTCATGGGCAGGCTCACCGGGCACTGAGTGGACGAAGTGTTGCGGGCAGGTAAATTCTGTTGACGTATCCACCAGATCGGGAATGTTCCTGAGGTGGACGCATTTGTCATTGTCATGACAACTACAGCACCAATTCACCTTCATCCCGACTACGCCGTTGGCACCTGGAAGCTCGATCCCGCCCACTCCGAGGTCTCGTTCACGGTCAAGCACCTCATGATCAGCAAGGTGCGGGGCACGTTCGAGACCTTCGACGTCACGATCGTGACCGCCGAGAACCCCGATGATTCGAGCATCGAGGCGACCATCGACGTCGCATCGGTCAACACCGGCGTCGAGGCGCGCGACAACCACCTGCGCTCGAGCGACTTCTTCCTCATCGACGAGCACCCGACGATGACCTTCGTCTCGACCTCCTTCGACGGCGACGTGGACTCCGGCGAGTTCACCGTGCGCGGCGACCTCACCCTGCGAGGCGTGACCAAGCCGGTCGTGCTGAAGGGCGAGTTCGGCGGAGTGATCCAGGACGCCTACGGCAACACGCGGGCCGGGGCCTCCGCGAGCACGAAGATCAACCGCCACGACTTCGGCGTGAGCTGGAACTCGGCACTGGAAGCGGGCGGCGTCACCCTCGGTGACGACGTCACGATCAACCTCGACCTCGAGGTCGTGCTGCAGCCGTAGCCTCGCGGACGCGGAGGCGGTGCCCGGCGCATCGGGGATCGCCTCCGCGCATCGTCGTTCCTGCGCGATGGGCCCAGCGGGAGCCACTAGAGTTCCAGCCGTGAGTATCGACGAACCGGTCCCTCGTGAGCGGACGAGACCGGGCCGGGTCGTCGCGATCGTGTTCGCGTCCCTGCTCAATCTGGCCCTCCTCGCCGCGATCGCCGTCGTCGCCTTCGACCCGCAACGGCTCGTCGATCAGGTCGCGGTGTGGCGGTTCGAGCCGAGCGAGTCGGTCGCCGGCTATGCCGAACGCTCGACGATGACCGACGAGGGCCGCTTCCTGTTCTACGCGAGCCACCCCTCGATCGAGGCGGACGAGGCCTTCGACCAGATCTGCGCGACCCACGCGGAGGACGTCGGGGTGCTCGGCTGCTATGTGCACCGCGAGAAGCGCATCTACCTCTACGACGTCAACGACGAGCGCCTCGACGGCATCGAGGACGTCGTGGCCGCGCACGAGATGCTGCACGCGGCGTGGGATCGGATGAGCACCCAGGAGCAACGACGTCTCGAACAGCTGCTCGAGGCCGAGGTCGCCGCGCGTGCGGACGACGCCGAGCTCGCACGCACCCTCGAGTTCTACGCCACCGCCGAGCCCGGCCAGCGCGCCAACGAACTGCACTCGATCCTCGGCACCGAGTACGGCGGCCTCGGCGAGGAGCTCGAGGCGCACTACGCGACCTACTTCGGCGACCGGGCCGCGCTCGTCGCGCTGCACGAGCGCTCGGACGCCGTGTTCGTCGAGCAGCAGGCCGCGATCGACACCCTCGTCGCGCAGCTCGAGCAGCTCTCCGCCACGATCGACACGGACTACGCCGCGTACAACGCGGGCTACGACGAGCTCAACGCCGCGATCCTCGACTTCAACTCCCGCGCCGAGGCCGGCGACTTCGACTCGCTCTCCGAGTTCAACGCCGAGCGCAACGCGCTCATGACCCGCCAGGGCGAGCTCGACGCCCTCT
>JBAQPI010000045.1:0-10380 GCA_049305635.1 Rhodoglobus sp.
CCGAGCTCGCGGGCCTGACCGTGAACGGCGACTTCCCGGCCGTCACCCCGAAGGGGATCTTCTAACCATGCTGTACTCCCGCACGCCGGTCGCGCAGAAGCGCGCGGCCCTCCGCGAGCGGTTGAACTCCGGGGAGCTGCTGCAGTTCCCCGGAGCCTTCAATCCGCTCAGCGCCAGACTGATCCAGGACAAGGGCTTCGACGGCGTCTACATCTCCGGGGCCGTGCTCGCCGCCGACCTCGGTCTGCCGGATATCGGCCTCACGACGCTCACCGAGGTCGCCGGCCGCGGCGGCCAGATCTCGCGGATGACGGATCTGCCGACCCTCATCGACGCCGACACCGGCTTCGGCGAGCCGATGAACGTGGCCCGCACCGTGCAGGAGCTCGAGGATGCCGGCGTCTGCGGCCTGTACATCGAGGACCAGGTCAACCCGAAGCGCTGCGGTCACCTCGACGGCAAGGCCGTGGTCGACACCGACACGGCGCTCAAGCGCATCCGCGCCGCGGCCGATGCTCGCCGCGACAGCAACCTGCTCATCATGGCGCGCACCGACATCCGTGCGGTCGACGGCCTGCAGGCCGCGATCGAGCGAGCCAAGGCCCTCGTCGATGCCGGCGCGGACGCGATCTTCCCGGAGGCGATGAAGGATCTGGGCGAGTTCGAGGCGGTCACCAAGGCCGTCGACGTGCCGGTGCTGGCCAACATGACCGAGTTCGGCAAGAGCGAGCTGTTCACGAGGCAGCAGCTCGCCGATGTCGGGATCCAGATCATCATCTACCCGGTGTCGCTGCTACGCATCGCGATGGGTGCCGCCGAGCGCGGGCTCGAGACGCTCGCCGCCGAAGGCTCCTTGCAGTCCGAGGTGGGTGGGATGCAGACTCGGGCAAGGCTCTACGAGCTGCTCGACTACGAGGCGTACAACGGCTTCGACACCTCGATCTTCAACTTCTCACTCGACTCGCACACCAAGCACTAAGGAACCCGCCATGACCGACACGATCGAGATCAAGAAGGGACTCGCGGGCGTCGTCGCCGATGTCACCGCCGTCTCAAAGGTCAACCCCGAGACCAACTCGCTGCTCTACCGCGGCTACCCCGTGCAGGAGCTCGCCGCCAACTGCACGTTCGAGGAGGTGGCCTGGCTGCTGTGGAAGGGCGAGCTGCCCACTGCGAAGGAGCTCGCGGAGTTCGAGACCCTCGAGCGCTCGCTGCGCCACCTCGACCCCACGGTCAAGCGCGTCATCGACGAGCTGCCGCTGAGCGCGCATCCGATGGATGTGGTGCGCACCGCCGTGAGCGTGCTCGGTTCCCTCGACGAGAGCCTCGGGGCCGACCCCACGTGGATCGACCTCGCGCTCACGCAGGAGCGCAGCATCCGGCTCTTCGCACAGCTGCCCGCGGTCGTCGCCTACGTGCAGCGCAGGTTGCGGAACGAGGAGCTCGTGGAGCCGCGCGACGACCTCGGGTATTCCGCGAACTTCCTGCACATGACCTTCGGCGAGGTGCCGGAGGAGGTCGTCGTCAGCGCCTTCGACGTCTCGATGATCCTCTACGCGGAGCACTCCTTCAACGCATCGACCTTCACCGCGCGCGTGATCAGCTCCACGCTCTCCGACGTGTACTCGGCGGTCACCGGCGCGATCGGCGCGCTCAAGGGCCCGCTGCACGGCGGCGCGAACGAGGCGGTGCAGCACACCTTCGAGGAGGTGGTCACCGCCGACCGGGCCGAGGCCTGGCTCGAGGACGCCCTCGCGTCGAAGCGCAAGATCATGGGCTTCGGTCACCGGGTCTACAAGAACGGCGACTCGCGCGTGCCCACGATGAAGGCGGCCCTCGACACCCTCGTCGCGCACTACGACCGGCCCGAGGTGCTCGCGCTCTACGACGCGCTCGAAGAGGCGATGGTCAGCGCCAAGAACATCAAGCCGAACCTCGACTACCCCTCGGGGCCGGCCTACAACCTCATCGGCTTCGACACGACGCTGTTCACGCCGCTGTTCATCGCATCCCGCGTCACCGGGTGGACCGCGCACGTGATGGAGCAGCTCGCCTCGAACTCGCTCATCCGCCCGCTGAGCGCGTACAACGGCGTCGACCAGCGAGAGGTGCCCGTCACCAGCGCGTAGATTTGTGGGATGAACGTACCCACCACCACTCTCAACGACGGCCACACGATCCCTCAGCTGGGGTTCGGGGTCTTCAAGGTCGACCCTGCCGAGACCGAGCGGATCGTCTCCGACGCGCTCGAGGTCGGCTACCGTCACATCGACACCGCCGCGATCTACGGCAACGAGGAGGGGGTGGGGCGCGCGATCGCGGCGTCCGGCATCCCGCGCGATGAGCTCTTCATCACGACGAAGCTCTGGAACGACGAGCAGGGCACCGAGTCCGCGTACGCCGCGATGGATGCCAGCCTCGGCAGGCTCGGGCTCGATCACGTCGACCTCTACCTCATCCACTGGCCGGTGCCCAGCCGGGACCGCTACCTGGAGTCCTGGCTCGCCCTCGAGCAGCTCGCCGAGCGCGGCCTGACCCGCTCGATCGGCGTCTCGAACTTCCTGGTACCGCACCTCGAGCGCATCATCGCGGGCTCCGGCACCGTGCCGGCCGTCGACCAGATCGAGCTGCACCCGTACCACCAGCAGCCCGCGGTCGGTGCCTTCAACCGGGAACACGGCATCGCGACCGAGGCATGGGGGCCGCTGGGGCAGGGCAAGTATCCGCTGCTCGAACTGCCGGAGATCACGTCCATCGCTGCCGCCCACGGGGTGACGCCGGCGCAGGTGGTGATCGCGTGGCACCTCGCGGTGGGCAACATCGTGATCCCGAAGTCGAACTCCCGCGAGCGGATGGCGCAGAACCTCGCTTCGGTCGACGTGCGGCTGACTTCGGATGAGGTCGCCGCGATCACCGGCCTCGAGCGCGGTGGCCGGGTCGGCGGCGACCCCAACGAGGTGGAGTAGCTACACCGGCACGAGTTCTCGCATCAGGCGACTCTTGCTCCTGAGCTCGATCGGAGTCTGGCTCGGGTCCACCGTGCGCGGCGGGATGAGCCCGTACTGAGATCCGTCGCGCGTGATCTGCCAACCGTTGTTGTGCACGAGCAGATGGTGGTGCCTGCAGAGCAGGAGTCCGTCGCTGACGTCGGTCGGGCCGCGGTCGCGGTGCCAATGTCGGATGTGGTGGGCCTCGCAATGGCTCGGGGGTCGGGAGCACTCGGGGAAGCGGCATCCACCGTCCCGGGCGGCGAGGGCGAGGCGCTGGCGCTCGGTGTAGTGGCGCTGGGCGCGGCCGACGTCCAGGGGCTGGCCTTCCGCGGAGAACAGGATGCCGACGAGGCCCGCCGTGCACGCGTGGCGGCGGACCGTGTCGATCGAGATCGCCTCGGGCGCGCCCTCGATCGAGCCCGATCCGAAGCCGGAGGCGAGTTCGCTCGCGGTGACGATCACCTGTACGGCGGGGCGGCGACCGCCGAAGAGGGTGCCGGGGTCGGCGTCGACGGCGAGACGGATGATGTCCACGAGCGCGTCGGCAGCGAGCTGATCATTGGTGCGCGGGTCCGCGACGAGGGCGTCCGCGGCGGCGCGGTCGACCTCGGAGACGAACCGCGGTCCGCCGCGCCGCGGGGAGAGCACGGTGTCGATCGCCGAGATGAGCAGCTGGCCGTCTTCCTGGTCGAGCAGGAACGAGCCTGACACCATACCGTCCTCCCGCTGGCGCACCCTGGCGTAGCGCAGGTCGCGGCGCTCGCGCTCACGCTCGGCGATGCCCTCGAGGTCGATGCGGTTGCGGGCATCGGCAGCGGCGCGGTAGAGCTGCTCGGGGGTCGCGAGGTCGGCGGCGGTGAGGAGGTCGAGAGCTGCGGCATCAAGGGTCTCGGAGGAGGTGCGGTGATCTGCGGCGCCGAGGCCGCGGCGGATGGCGTCCGCGGCATCCACCGAGGCGCCCCCGGCGGCGACTGCCGCGGCGAGCGGCGAGGTGGCCGGGAGCGAACCGACCCGCACAAGCCGAGCGGCCTCGGGGGCGGTGACGCCCGTGACGGCCTGGATGAACGCCTCGGGGGTGCGGTGGCCCGACGCCTGTGCGAGGCCGGCATGCCCGAACTCGCGGGAGGAGCGACGCGTCAGTTCCCCGGCGGCGGCCGCGGCGTGGCGGGCGGCGGCACGAGTAAGGGCGCCGAGGGTGCTCTGGAGGGCGACGAGCGCCGCGTCATCCAGCCCGGACACCTCGACGAGCGGGCCGTCGAGCAGCGCTGTCGCCGCCGAGATCGTGTCCGCTGTAACCATGCGACCATTCTCCCAGAATCGAACACAGTTTCGAAGGAAATGGGGAGAACTCCTCTCCACAGATTTGTCGCGGAGAGGAGGATGTTCCGCGCCTGTCGAGATGAAGACAGCAGCCGACGCGCACACGCCGGATCGACGGGTTCGCGGCCGTCCTCACAGCGTGACGGCAACCCCGCGGGGTGTTCTCACGAAGGTCCCGACCCCGGCGAAGGCGGCATCCACGGCCTCGCGCGGCTCGCTGAAGTGCTGCCAGTCCTCGGCGTGCACGACCACGACCCGGTCGGCTCCGAGGATGGCCGCCGCGACCGCCGCCTCCTGCGCGGTGAGGGTGAGCCGGCCCTCGATCAACGGCGTGCGTGCCGCGCCGGCGAAGAGCACGGCGATGCCGATGTCCGGGAACCGCTCGGCGATCTGCTCGATGAGGGCCAGCGAGGCGTTGTCGCCGCTGATGTAGATGGTCGGCTCGCCCTGAGCCTCGAGCACGAAGCCCGTGACGACGCCCGCGAAGCGTTCGGAGCCGGGCGGTCCGTGCAGTGCCGGGACGGCGGTGATCGTCACGGGACCGAGCCGGGCGGTCTCCCAGGAGTCGAGGCCGATGAGGCCGCCGCCGAAGAGCTCGGTCGCGGCATCCTGCGTGCTGAAGGTCGGCACGCCCGTGGCGAGCAGTTCGAGACCCTCGTAGTCGAGGTTGTCCTTGTGGCCGTGGTGGCTCAGCAGCACCGCGTCGACGTGGCCGAGTCGCTCCCGCGGCACACCCGGCCCGGCGGTCTTGATGAGGGTCGTGGATCCCGGCTCGGGGTAGGAGCGGGGCGGGTCGAAGGTCGGGTCCGTGACGAACCGTAACCCCGCGTAGTCGAGGATCGCGGTCGGGCCGCCGGAGTAGGTCACTGTCGTCGTCGACATCCCTCGAGACTACGTCACCGCCAGTCCCGCCAAGGGAGCTCGAGGGTCCGCGGTCCACTCGTTGAGCGAGCCGTCGTAGATCGCGATGTCGCGGTGGCCGAGCACGGTGAGGGCGAGTGCATCGGCCGCAGCCGCGATGCCGCCGCGGCAGTAGACGACGACCCGTTCGCCGCCGAGCACCGTGCCGAAGCTCTCCCGCAAGCGTTCGGTCGGCAGTACGGCGTTCGTGTCGGCGTCGACGAGCCGGCCGGCGGGCACGCTGAGGCTGCCAGGGATGTGCCCGCCCGCGAAGTCCTTCGGCGGCAGGCCGCAGACGAGTGCTCCGGGTGCCTTGCCGGCGAGGATCGCCTCCACCTCGGCCTTGTCGACCCAGAACCCGGGCTGCTCCACGGCGGCGAACGCCGCCGGCACCGGCTCGACGTGGCCGATGTCGGTCTCGCGGGACTCCGCGGTCCACTTCGCGTAGCCGCCGTCGAGCACGGCGACGCGCTCGTGCCCGAAGGAGCGCAGCAGCCACCACAGGCGGGCCGCCCACTGGCCGACCACGGCGTCGTACACGACGACCGTGGTGCCGGCACCGACCCCGAGCGCGCTCGCGGCCGCGGCGAGGCGGGCGGCGTCCGGACGGGTGAAGGGATGGGTCCCCTCCGGGTCGGAGAACTCCTCGATCAGGTCGGCGAACACCGCACCCGGGATGTGCCCGTCCAGCAGATAACGCTCGTGCCCGGTCAGGTAGCCGGAGCGGCCGTCGGGGTCGGTGAAGCCGAACACGGTGGCGTCGACGACGAGCAGGTCGTCGGCGCCGAGGTGGTCGGCGAGCCACTGGGTCGAGACGAGGGCGTGGTCGACGAGAGGTCCGGTCATGCGCACCACGCTAGCGCGGGAACGGTCTCGCCGAAGCAGCGACGAAACCTGCCGTAACCGAGGTCAGCGCACCGTCTTGCGGGCCGTGATCACACCGGTGTCGAAACCCAGCAGGTGCAGCCCGCCGTGGAAGCGGGCGTGCTCGATCTTGATGCAGCGGTCCATGACGATCGTCAGACCCTTGGACTCGCCGTAGATCGCGGCGTCCTGGTTCCAGATGCCCAGCTGCACCCAGACCGTCTTCGCGCCGATCGCGATCGCCTCGTCGATGACCTCGGGGATGTCGCTCCCCTTGCGGAACACGTCGACGATGTCGGGCACCTCGGGCAGGTCCGCGAGGGACTTGTAGGCCTTCTGACCGAGGATCTCGTCCGCGTTCGGGTTGACGAAGTACACCTTGTAGTCGCTGGACTGCAGCAGGTAGGTGCCCACGAAGTAGCTCGAGCGCGCCGGGTTCGGGGAGGCTCCGACGATCGCCACGGACTTGGCCTTGCGCAGGATCGCGAGCCGCTCCTTCGCGGTAGGCCCGATCCAGGTGCGCTGCGACTGCAGCAGCTTCGCGAGCGGCGAGTCCGCCGGGATGTCGCAGGTGAGCCCATTGGCGAGCTGCGTGGTGACGGTGGCGTCGGTGGCGGTGGCAGTGCTCGTTGAAACGCTCATGGTTCAGCCCTTCGTTGCCGCGGACAATGCCTGGTCGAGGTCATCAACGATATCCTCGGGGTCTTCTATTCCCACGCTGATGCGCACGACGCCCGGCAGCACGCCCGCGTCGATGAGCTGCTGCTCGGTGAGTTGCGCGTGCGTCGTGGACGCGGGATGGATGACGAGCGTCTTCGCGTCCCCGATGTTGGCGAGGTGGCTGGCCAGGTTCACGTTCTCGATGAACGACTGGCCGGCCTCGCGGCCGCCCTTGACGACGAAGCTGAATACGGAACCGGGACCCTTGGGCAGGTACTTCAGCGCGCGCTCGTGGTGCGGGTGATCCGGCAGTCCGGCCCAGAGCACCTTCTCGATCCGCGGGTCGGCGTCGAGCCATTCGGCGACGATCCGGGCGTTGTCGACGTGCGCCTGCATGCGGAACGGGAGGGTCTCGACGCCCTGGGCGAGGAGCCAGGCCGAGTGCGGCGCGAGGGTCGGGCCGATGTCGCGCAACTGCTCGGCGCGCAGCCGGGTGAGGAAGGCGTACTCGCCGAAGTTGCCGTGCCAGTTGAGACCGCCGTAGCTCGGCACCGGCTGGTCGAAGAGCGGGAAGTGCTCGTTCGCCCAGTGGAAGAGGCCCGACTCGACGACGACGCCGCCGAGGGTCGTGCCCGCGCCGCCGAGGAACTTGGTGGCCGAGTGCACGACGACGTCGGCGCCCCACTCGATCGGGCGGTTCAGGAACGGCGTCGCCACGGTCGAGTCGATGATGAGCGGCAGGTGGTGCGCGTGCGCGACCTCGGCGAGTCCCTCGATGTCGGCGATCTCGCCGGAGGGGTTCGCGATCGTCTCGGCGAAGACGAGCTTGGTCTTGTCCGTGATCGCCGCCGCGTAGTCGGCCGGGTCGGAGGAGGGCACAAAGGTCGTGTCGACCCCGAAGCGGCGCAGCGTGATGTCGAGCTGGGTGATCGAGCCGCCGTAGAGGTTCGCGCTCGAGACGATGTGGTCGCCGGCACCGGCGAGCGAGGCGAAGGTGATGAACTGGGCGCCGAGGCCGCTCGCGGTCGCGACCGCGCCGAGACCGCCCTCGAGCGAGGCGACGCGCTCCTCGAAGCTCGCCACGGTCGGGTTGGCCAGGCGCGAGTAGATGTTGCCGTACTTCTGCAGGGCGAAGCGCGCGGCGGCATCCGCGGTGTCGTCGAAGACGAAGGCGCTCGTCTGATAGATGGGGAGCGCTCGGGCGCCGGTCACGGCATCCGGGATGTTGCCGGCGTGGATTGCACGGGTGCGGAAGCCGTACTCTCTATCTGCTCTGTCGCGATCAGCCATGCTGATCAGGGTACCGACTTCGGCGGGGGCGCCGTTGCCGAGGACGTAACGGGGTGACTCGAAGCCTCGTCGACCTCGTCGACCGGCTTCGCGACGAAACGGAAGTACAGGTAGACCGCGACGGCGACGAGCGCGAAGCCGCCGACCACCGCGATCCAGAGCCACAGGGAGCCGTCGAACTCGCCCCAGGCCGAGGGCACCACGATCAGCACGAAGGCTGCTGCGGCGATCACGTAGGCCGCGGCCCAGACCACCTTGGAGTGCTCGAAGATCGCGGAACCGTCGAGCAGACGGAACGGCAGCAGGCCGATGAACAGCGCCGTGAGCCCCTCGGTCGTGATCGCGACCATGGTGTCGAGGGCGAGCGCGGACCAGAAGCTCGTCGCGTCGCCGGTCGCCATCAGGATGCTGTACCCCACCCATCCGAGGATCGCGAGCGCGAACACGACGCCGGCCTGCACGAGCGTCGCCTTGGCCCGGTCGCCCACGGAGGTGCGCCCGACGAGGCCGATGCCCAGCAGCAGCCCGATGAGGAAGCCGGGGGAGAAGTCCAGCAGCCGGGAGAGCAGCACCCCGGCGATGGTGAGCACGAGGCCGAGGGGCTTGAGCTCCATCGAGGTCGCGAGGTTCCACCGGCCGCGGAGGATGAACCCGGCGATCGAGCTGGCGAGGTAGCCGACGATGAACAGCGCGATCGCGCAGGCCAGCACGACTCGCAGGGAGGTCACGTCGAAGCCGAACCCGGGGTCCGCGAATCCGAAGATGAACGCCGCGACGACCGTGATCGCGAGACCGCCCAGCCAGGGCAGCCGCTCGAGCCAGTTCGTGAAGCGTTCGAGCACGGTGAGCTTGGGCACGCGTCGGGCGAAGCGCTGGTACTGCTCGGAGATGGTCGAGTTCAGCAGCTCGGCCGGGAAGGCGACGAAGAGCAGGAGCACGAAGCCGGAGAGGGCGGCCGTGCCGATGATCGCGGGGCTCGCGATGACGCTCGTGAGGGTCTGGATGGTGCCGGTGAGGGCGCTCGGCGCGGCCGGCTCCGAGCGGTCGTCACCGCCACCCGTGTCGGCCACCGTGGTCTGCGCTTCCTCGCTCACGGTGTCGGTGGCCTCCGTCGGCACGCTGACCGTCACGGCCGCATCCTGCACCGAAGGCGGCCCCTCGACGGGTGTCACGAGCACGACGAGGTGGTGCTCGCCGGCATCGGCGTCCTCGGGAATGGTGACGAGGAGGCTGAAGGTGCCGTCAGGCTTCACCACGGTCGAGCCCAGCAGCACCGGTGTGGAGTGGAACTCGACGTCGACGCCCGCCCCCGGCGGCAGCCCGCTGCCCGTGACCACGGTGGTGTCCCCGGGCTCGAACTCGTCGCCCTCGAGCCCGAAGTCGAAGTTCCACGGGAGAAGCGTGAGCGGCGTCGAAGAGGGCGTCGGGGAGGGGGTCGAGGAGGGCGTCGGGGCGGGGGTCGGCGAGGGCATCGCCGTCGGCGTCGGTGCCGGGGGTGGCGCGATGACGGTGAGCCCGAGCTGCGTGACGAGCGGCCCGCCGCTGGTGTTGCCGGCGCGGTCGGTCTGGCGGGCGGCGACCTCGTAGGTTCCCAGCGACTGGGTGGGTGCGATCTGGCACGACCACGCGCCGAACTGGTCGACCGTGGCCGCGCCGCCGACGCACGGCCTCGTCACCCCGTCGATGTAGACCTCGACCGTGGCGCCGGGCTCGCCCGTGCCGGAGATCGTCGGATGGGTGCTCGTGGTGGTCGCCAGCGGCACGGAGGGGCCGGTGATCACGGGGCTCGAGGGGTCGACGGTGTCGACGGTGAAGGTCCAGGGGCCTGAGGAGACCCAGGAGCCCGGGGTCACATCCACCGTGTACTCGTAGGTTCCGTCGACGAGCGGGTACGGGGGGGTGCAACTGAACAAACCGGCCACGATGTCCCCGGAGCAGAGCGACCCTTCCCCGCCGTACCACAGTGTGAAGGCTGACCCCGTGGCGGTGCCGGAGATCACCGGGGTCGGGTTGTTCGTGTACGAGCCGTTCGCCGGGCTGAGCACGACGGGCTCGGGCACCCGCTCGATCGTGATCGGGGCACCCATCGACGAGGCGGCGTTCGCCTCGCTGAACGCGATGGCGGCGAGCTGCACCGTGCCCAGGGGGATCGAGGAGAAGGCCGGATCGCAGAACCAGATCGTGGCCCCGACGCCGGTGGTCACGTCACAGTACGCCGTCCAGTTCACGCCGTCGGTCGACCAGTAGCCCTGGATGTAGCTCGCGTCGATGTCCTTGCCGCCCTGGATGCTCGGCCGGTCGTCGCTCGTGACCCACGGGTCGGGCATCTGGTCCACCGACGGGGCCGGCGGTGCGA
>JBAQPI010000046.1:0-8519 GCA_049305635.1 Rhodoglobus sp.
TTCGTCATCGACCTCGACGGCCACATCATGGACGAACGCGTCGCGGACGCCCTGCTCGGTCTCAAGCGCTTCTCGCCCAACGTGATCTTCCTCGGCAGCTACCCACGAGCAGACCAGCAGCGCATCACGGTCACGCCGCGCTACGACAACGATGCCTTCGTCGACGCGCGCGACTGGCTGCGGGGGCTGATCGCCGGCGAGTCCTAGCCCGCCGGCACCTTCAACGTCAGCGCGCCGGCATCCACCCAGACGCGCACGGACTGCACCTCGCCGAACTGATCGCCGTCCAGCTGGAACTCCTCGGGATGCTCCACCGACATCGTCAGCTCGCGCCCCTTGAGATAGGTGACGTCTTTCACGTCGGCCGAGAGGTCGATGATCCTGCGACCGATCGCGGACTTGCGCAGCACGCCGTTCTCCCACGCGACCTTGCGCCACACCTTCGCCCAGCCGAACGGTCCGCGGGGACGGAGGGCGGCGATGTCGAGCAGGCCGTCATCGGGTCGCGCATCGGGCATGAGCAGGAGCCCGCCGGGCAGCATCCCGCAATTGCCGACGATGATCGTGTGGGCGTTCATCGAACGGGTGGGCCCCTGGTCCAGGCGGTACGCGACGCGCAGCGGCTTGAGCTCGGGCAACGATCGCGCGATGCCGTCGACGTAGGCGAGCCAGCCGACCGCCTTCTTGAGCTTCGAGTTGGTGTTCTTGATCATCTTCGCGTCGAGTCCGAGCCCCGCCATCACGAGAAAGGCGTGCTCCGCGCTGTCGCCGCCGGCGCGCACGATCCGCGCCATCCCGAGATCGATTCGCCGGTCGGCGCCGGAGAAGGCGAGCGCGACGCCGGCGTCGATGCTCGTGAGCGGCAGCTCCAGGTTGCGGGCGAAGAGGTTCCCGGTGCCCGACGGCACGAGGGCCATCGGTACGCCGCTGTCGCGAAGGCCCTCGGCCACCGCGCGCACCGTGCCGTCGCCGCCCACGACGATCACCACATCCGCACCGCGCCGCACGGCGCTTTCGGTGACCTCGCGACCGGTGTCCTGCTCGCTCGTCTCGAACCAGATGGACCTGCCCCAGCCCGACTTCTTCTCGGCAGCGGCGATCGACTTCCTCAGCTTGCCGAGGTCGACCTTCGTCGGGTTGACGATGACCGCGGCGCGCCGTCTCTGCCCGGTCGGAGGGTTCGCCACGGGCCAACGGTAACGCATGTGCTCGGTAGGCTGTACGGGTGATCGACCCCCAGCTGCTACGCGATGACCCGGCGGCGGTGCGGCGGTCACAGGGGGCGCGCGGGGCATCCGTCACGCTCGTCGACGAGGCGATGACCGCGGATGTCGCGCGTCGCGCGCGCATCCAGGAGTTCGAGAACCTCCGCGCCGAGCAGAACGCCTTCGGCAAGACCGTCGCGAGTGCGCCCAAGGAGCAGAGGTCGGCGCTCGTCGCCCAGGCGCAGGAACTCGCGGCGAGGGTCAAGGCCGCCCAGCAGGTCTCGGCGGATGCCGAGGCCGAGTTCACCCGCATCGCAGGCTCGATCGGCAACGTCGTCATCGACGGCGTCCCCGCCGGGGGCGAGGACGACTGGGCGCTCGTGCGCGAGCACGGCGCGCCCCGCGGCTTCGACTTCGAGCCCCGCGACCACGCCGAGCTCGGCGAGTTGCTCGGCGCCATCGACATCGCCCGCGGGGTGAAGGTCTCCGGCAGCCGGTTCTACTTCCTCAAGGGTGTCGGTGCGCGACTCGAACTCGGCCTCATGAGCATGGCCCTCGACCGGGCGATCGCCGAGGGCTTCATCCCGCTCATCACGCCGACCCTCGTGCGGCCCGAGATCATGGCGGGCACCGGCTTCCTCGGCGAGCACTCCGACGAGATCTACTACCTGCCGGCCGACGACCTGTACCTCACGGGAACCTCCGAGGTCGCGCTCGCCGGGTACCACTCGGACGAGATCCTCGACCTCGCGTCCGGGCCGCTGCGCTACGCGGGGTGGTCGACCTGCTACCGCAGGGAGGCGGGGTCGGCGGGCAAGGACAACCGCGGCATCCTGCGCGTGCACCAGTTCAACAAGCTGGAGATGTTCAGCTACGTGCTGCCCGAGGATGCCGCAGCCGAGCACGAGCGCCTGCTCGGCTGGCAAGAGGCGATGCTGCAGGCCTGCGAGCTGGCCTACCGCGTGATCGACGTCGCGGCCGGCGACCTCGGCTCCTCCGCGGCCCGCAAGTTCGACGTGGAGGCCTGGGTGCCGACTCAGGGCACCTACCGGGAACTCACGAGCACGAGCAACTGCACGACCTACCAGGCCAGACGGCTCGACATCCGCTACCGCACCGAATCCGGCCGCACCGCGCCCGTGGCGACCCTCAACGGCACGCTCGCGACCACGCGCTGGATCGTCGCGATCCTGGAGACCCACCAGGAGGCGGACGGCTCGGTCGTCGTGCCCGCCGCGCTGCGACCGTACCTGGGGGGCCTCGAGGTCTTCGAACCCCATGGCTGAGTGGTTGGTCGCGCTCGACATCGACGGCACGGTGCTGCGCGAGGACGGCACGATCAGCGAGTCGGTCGTGCGGGCCGTGGGCCGGGTGTGGGATGCCGGGCACGAGGTCATGCTCGCGACCGGACGTTCCGCGGCGATGACCCTGCCGATCCTCGAACGCCTGTCGATCGTGCCCACGTACGTGGTGTGCTCGAACGGTGCCGTCACCCTCAGGCGAGACCCCGAGGCGCCGACCGGGTACGCCCGCGACCTCGTCGAGACCTTCGACCCGAGCCAGGTGCTCGCCACGATCCGCGGCAGCCTCGAGTCGGCCAACTACGCCGTCGAGGACGAGCAGGGCCTGTACCGCTACACCGGCTACTTCCCCGACGGCACTCTCGGGGCGGTGAGCGAGCAGGTCGAGTTCGAGGACCTGCTCAGCGCGCGGGCCACCCGGGTGGTGGTCATCTCGCCCGGCCACGCGATCGAGGACTTCCTCTCCGTCGTCGAACGGATGGGTCTGCACAAGGTCAGCTACAACGTGGGCTGGACCGCGTGGCTCGACATCGCCCCCGACGGCGTCAACAAGGCGGTCGCGCTCGAGCGCGTGCGCGAGCTGCTCGGCGTGCCCCGCTCGCGCGTGCTCGCGATCGGCGACGGCCGCAACGACATCGACATGCTCGCGTGGGCCTCCGCGGAGGGCCGCGGCGTAGCGATGGGCCAGGCGCCGGATGAGGTGCGCGCGGTCGCCAACGGTGTGACCGGCACCGACCTCGACGACGGCGTCGCGGCCGTGCTCGACGCGCTCTGATCCGATCCTCAGGCTTCGCCCGCACCCCATCGGATACACTCGGAGCTTGGTCACGCCGGGAGGGCTGTCCGAGCGGCCGATGGAGCCAGTCTTGAAAACTGGTGGGCAGCAATGTCTCGTGGGTTCGAATCCCACGCCCTCCGCTCGAGGAACCACCCCACCGCCGGGCAACGAAAGGGAACCACCATGAGCGAGCTCCGCCCCCGCTCCGAGCTTTCAGGCTCGGGCGAGTTGCGTCCGCGCTCCGGTGGTGCCGCCAAGCTGCCCGGGATCGCGCGGCACGGCCGCCTGCGCAAGCGGTCGCCCCTGGGTGCGATCTTCGGCTTCATCGCGGCGGCGCTTGCCGTCATCCTGGTCTCGGGCGGTTCGATCGCGGCGGTCGCCTTCAACGCGCTCTACTCGAAGACCGAGATCGTCGAGCTCATCGGCGAGACCGACGGCCCGCCGCCGCAGATCGGCGCCATCGAGGGCGGGTTCAACATTCTCATCGTCGGCAGCGACGAATGCGAGGATGAGGCGTGCCTCGAGGGCGAGCGCGGCTCCTCCGAACTCAACGACGTCAACATCCTGCTCCACGTGTCGCAGGACCAGACGAATGCCGTCGCGATCAGCTTCCCGCGCGACATGGTGGTCGGCATCCCCGAATGTCCCGCGGAGGACGGCGACGGCACGAAGGGCTACTCCACCGAGCCGATCAACGTGGCGATGTACTACGGCGGCCTGAACTGTGTGGCCATGACGGTGTCCGAGCTCACGGGCCTGCCGATCCAGTTCGCGGGCAAGATCACCTTCAACGGGGTCATCAACATGTCGAACGCGATCGGTGGGGTGGATGTCTGCATCGATGCCCCGATCTACGATCCGTATACCGGCCTCAACCTTTCAACGGCGGGAACGCACACACTCATGGGGTCGGATGCGCTCGCGTTCCTTCGGAGCCGGCACGGTGTCGGCGACGGCAGCGACCTCACGCGCATCAGCTCGCAGCAGGTGTACCTGTCGTCCCTCGTGCGCAAGCTGCAGGCAGACGGCACCCTCGGAAACCCCAGCGTGCTCTACAACCTGGCCACCGCGGCCCTCAGCAGCATGACGCTCTCCTCGAACCTCGCCGACGTACCCACCATGGTGTCCATCGCGCTCGCGCTCAAGGACATTCCGCTCGAGCGGGTCACCTTTGTGCAGTACCCGGGCAGCACCGGCGGCACCGGCATCTACTCGGGCAAGGTGCGCCCGAACCTCGCGCTGGGCGACCAGATGATGGAGCTCGTGCGCGCGGACCAGCCGTTCGTGCTCTCCCAGGCGGGCGACGGTTCGGGTTCGGAGGAGGTCGCACCACCGCCGGTGACCAACGTCAAGACGCCCATCGACCTGACGAACCCCGATCCCGAACCGACCGAGACGGCGCCCCCGGTGCCGGTGGACAACACCGGGCTGCCCGTGCTCTCCGGCATCCGCGGCCAGACCGCGGCGAACTACACCTGCTCGATCTCCAACGAGTAGCCCTCGTGCCTTCGGCTATAGTTGCTCGAGTACTACCGGGAGACGTCGCATAGTTCGGCCTAGTGCACCACCCTGCTAAGGTGGAGAACCCTCACGGGTTCCGAGGGTTCAAATCCCTCCGTCTCCGCCAATAAGTCCTGGTCAGAGCCTATATTCATCATCGGCTCCGGAGCGCTTCCCCTCGCAAATCTAGAGTGCGGCTTCCGCCAAGCGTCCCCTGAGTGTCCCCAGGAGTGCTCCACCTTGGAAGGGTCGAGAACTCGGCGCGAATGATCGCGTGCACTTACCGCGTCAGTGTGGCCAGCCCCGCGATGAGGGCAGCCAAGCGAGATGTCGGTACGTCCACCCCGTCCAACCGACGGCTGCCTCTGGCAACTTCGTGAAGGTAGGCGGCAGCATTCCTGCGAGAGCCGGTTAGTTGGTTCTCGTTGAGTCGCCAGCCGCCGATCTCGTCGCTTGTGTACGTGTCCGCGATTTCGAGGAGCCGATAGATGTCCTCAACGTCGCGATCCTCTCGCCTCGACGCGTATGCGTGTGCCTTGATTACCAGCGCCGTTTCGACCGTCGGTACTCGTGCGGTGAACTCGATCACCGTGCCGTCGAGCAGCGTTGCTCCGGACTCCACGAAAATTGGTTCTGCTGCAAAGGCGAGCATGAGCCCTGGCGCGGCGTCAAACGCCCGTCCGCCATGTTCAATCGACCGGAAGCGCCCATCGCCGGACGGAACGAGCAGATCGACTGAGAGCTCCGGCACGGGAGCGCCGGGAACAGCTAGATCTGGCACTGGCTTCGTGTAGTTGTTGCCAGAGGTCGCGCTATAGCCCAGTGCGAGTAGCCGTTCGTGCAGCACCCCGGATCCGGCAAGCTCGGTGGTGATGGCTGTGTCCGCGTCGCCGGTGCGTCGTGTCGGCACGCCGGCTACGGGGAATGCGGTGAGGAGCAAAGAACTCATTTGTCCGCCGATGATGCGTACGTTCTCGTCCGCAGTGATGTCCACCACATCTGCGAGTGCGCGCAGGGACAGCTCGTCAGCGCGCGAGGTCGCGACGAGTTCGGCGCGGCGTATCAGGACCACAGCGACTCTTTCATCACCTGCGCACGGAGGTGTTCGACTGCGGAGGCGACATCTCCACCGTGAGTTTGCGCTAGGTCCCACCCTGCGATCAGAGGGTCCACATAATGGCGCGCGCTCCTATCGACGGATGTTGGCCAAGCGCGCGACATCGGCAGTACGGTCGGGTCCTTCGCGATTCGCAACTCGACTGTGGCGTCCGCGGCGCGTACTTCGGCGAATCCGTGTTCTTCGAGTGGCGGCAGCTCCGTCAGATACGCGGTGACCCGTGTCGGCTGTCGCCATGGCGCGTAGAAGTCTGCTGCCGCGTCACCCGAGAGCGCGAGGGTTCCACCGCGAGCTTTGGTTGCTCGCTGCACCCGCTCGAGTTGGTCCGTGATCGTTCCCGTGGCCGTCCAAAATGTCGCGAGGCCACGTGATCCTGGGTAGTCCGCCATGAATTGGTCCCAGCAAACGGTCCGATCTGTGGTCCGCCATCCCCGCCCAGTGCGCTCCAGCAACGGCTCAAGCTGAGGCAGCTGCTTACGGACCGCGACATGGGTGACACCGGTCAATCGAGCGATGTCCGATTGCGTCAGCACCGCTTGATCCAGCAGTGCAAACACTCGCAAGGCAGCAAAGCGCGTCCAGCTTGGCCGTGGCGTGGGCGCAACCGCGGGAAGGTCCCTTTGGCCCGCCCGATACAGCTCGCCCTGGAAGAACACCATGCCGTCGTCGAGCGACGCGTAAGCAACTCGGCTATCGCTGTGCGCCGCTTGGGTAAGTGCTACGCCGGCTTTGGCGACAACGAACAACACGGCAGCATGACCATTTTTCTCCATGATGTCGAGTACCCGGTGGAGTTCCGTCGGACTAGGGGAGTGGCGGAGGACCTTTACCTCGAGCAACGTCCATCGTCCGTCTGCTCCGCGAATCTCTACGTCGGCGCTGCCAGTGATCCGCCGCTCAAGGCCCGCGTCGAGTAGCAGTTCGATGCCATCGGCGCTCTCAACTTTCATGGATGTAACCTACCTAGGAAAATTCTATTTCGGTTACAAATGGGTCAACTACGCCGCCGTCGATCCCAGTGCGGAGAGGTCGGCTTCTCGACGCGTTCTCGGTCCACCCGGTGACCAGGTCCGTCATCGTCAACGTCCGCGTGAACTCGTCGGCGAGCGTGGGCCCGCAGTGCGCGACGGTATCCGCCTCGATCACCCCGGGGGTGGTTGGCCGTTCATCACCTGCCTTGGACAGTCCGATCGAGTTCCGCGGCAGCGTCGAGGGCTTCGTCGTCGAGCAGCGGCATCCACAAGTCGAGCATCACAGTCAAGAACTTCCCGCACGGGTAGCCCATCAATGCCCAAACGTGCTCCAGCAGCGCCCGGGAATCGTCGCTGTATTGCTTCGTCCGCAGCCTGCGCCGATCGACCTGCTCGCCCGGATCTGGCAGCACAGGCCCGGTCAGCGCGCGCCGCGCGGTCGACCGGCCCATCCCGGTCGCCGCGATCACCTCATCGAGGATCCGGCCTCGATCGGACTTCGACGCTCTCGCATACGCACTACGGAGCTGTTCGTGACATGCCGTCTCGCGGCCATCGGAATCTTGCCTTCCACACCGGCAAGCTTCGCGCTCAAAATATCTGAGGCACCGACCACACCCACGCGCTCAAAAAAGCTGAGGCACGTCGCGTGTTTGACAGTCACGACCGCCCAGCTCATGCTGAGCGAAAGGTCACCGAGCCGCTAGCAAGGATAGGGCCCGCTGCCAAGCGGCATCATTCCAACGCTCCCTCGGTGTGGCCGCTCTGTCACAACTCGCGAACCGATGCGACTCGCGCCGCTGTGGCGACTCCCAGCGGATTCGGATGCTCGGCCGCTACGGTCTTCCCCGGCGCCAGTCGCGCCTCTCGACCATGAACACACACTCGCTTCTGCACGTCACGCACCGCCACCCGCGGACGTCCCATCGGCGACGCGATATCCTCGCTGCCGCGGGAGTCATCGCGGTGACGCTGATCATCGCTGTCCCCACCGCACTCGCCCCGCCGAAGCCGACGCAGGCCGACCTCCTCACCGCATACGTCGACGCGAACGCGCAGTCGCTCGAGGTGGTGCCGCATGCCGCCGTGGCTCCCGTCACGCGGGATGCCTACTCGGCCACGCCCGGCATCGCGACGCTCGCGGCGGGCGGCACGAACTACGACTGGGCGACCCTCGTGCTCGTGCTCGGCGGCTGGCCGGCGACGGAGGCCAACGTCACCGTGATCACCCGGTGGATGCGCCAGGAGAACTACGTCGACACCTGGTGGAACCGCAACAACCCCCTCAACAACGGCTGGGGTTCGGGAGGCGGTGGCGGAACGGGCAGTTACGACAGCCTCGTGAGCGCGGCCGAGAACGCGGCGGAGGCGCTGCACACGCTCGCCGGCTACGCGGGCATCCGGGAGTCACTGGCGGCCTCTGCGCCGACGGAGGTCACCGAGGCGGCGATCTGGGCATCCTCGTGGGCGACCGGTCACTACGACAACGGCGGGCACTGGTCGTATGCACCCGTTCCGGTCGTGAAGGCGCCGGCCGAGGCCTGGTAGCGACCCGCGGGGAACGCGCGGTCCAATTCGCGCAGCGTTGCTCGATCGGCCGGAACGGGTTCCCCGCCGACGCTGGTATAGTTGCACGGTCCGCTTTCG
>JBAQPI010000047.1:0-2845 GCA_049305635.1 Rhodoglobus sp.
CGTGAATGCATGCAAATCTGTCCTGATTGCATGCATGCCACTAAGATGAACGCATGGGAGCGACAGTGCAGGTGAGAGATCTCGATGAGGGGGTTCAGGAGCGCCTGCGTCTCGCCGCGGCACGCGAGGGGATGTCTCTGTCGGCGTTCCTGCGACGGGAGCTGACCAGGCTCGTCGACCAGCTCGAGATCCGCGCGAGGGCGGACGCGCTGCGATCGCGCAATCGCCTGGGCGTGAGCAAGGACTTCTTCTCCGGGATCAGCAGCGACCAGATCGTGGCCATGATCCGTGAAGACCGCGATCGATGAAGGCGCTCGTCATCGACGCATCGGTCGTCGGACACGACTCGCCCCTCATCGAGGAGGCCGATGTCCTGTTCGCACCGGAGCTCATCGACCTCGAAGTCGCCAGCCTCCTGCGCAAGTCCGTGTTGCGCCACGAGCGGGACGAGGACGAAGCCGGCCGCGTCCTCGCGGCCTGGGCCGGCAACGAGGTGACGCGCTTCTCGCACGTCCCGTACCTCGACACGGTCTGGGCGCTGCGCCACACCATCACCCCCTACGACGGCGCCTACGTCGCACTGGCGATCCATCTGGGCGCGATCCTCGTCACCGCTGACCGCAGACTGGCCAGAGCCGCCCGGCGCTACTGCGAGGTCATCGACATCGGCGAGACGTAGCTCGGGAGCTTCATCGACCACTACGACCGGACGGAGTCACCGGATGATCAGACGAGGCGGGCGGCCGTCGTGAGCACTCGCGGGTCGGGAAAGTCCTCGCAGTACTGGTATGAGTAGCCCAGCCGCACGACACCGCCCGGAGCCACGACGAACTCGGCGGTGGCCCGCCAGGGGTCGTCGACCATCGGGCGACCGCGACCACGCCGCTCGGCCTTGAGGCGGAGGCCGACCTCCTGCGGGTGCGACCAGTACTCCTCCGGCGCATCGAAGAAGACCTGCTCGGGTTGCCAATGACCGATCCCGTAGGCGTCATAGACCTGGCCGCTCGGGTCCGCGAGGATCGGGAACGGGATGCCGTGCAACTCGCGGTAGGCGTTCGCACGCTCCGGCTCGCCCTGGCCCACGATCACGACTTCGAGTCCGGCCTCCGCGTACTGCGGTGCCTCCGCGACGATGCGCGCCGCACGGTCCACGCCGCAACCGCAACCGAAGTGGCGCCAGAACACGATGAGTGCGGGGCCTTCGCTCCAGAACTCGGAGAGGGACCGCTCGTTGCCGACCTGATCGAGGAGTCGGGCATCCGGTGCCGCATCTCCGAGACCGAGCACCCGGCTCGGCGGCTTGGTAGGGCCTGTCGTGAAGAGCTCGAGCCAACGATCCTCGGCGTCGCAGACGAGCTGGTCGAGGTCGCTCACGGCGCGGACCTTTCGCGGGCAGGAAGGCCCGCCTTCGCCCGCTCCTCGGCCTCCATCTTCGCGTAGGCCTTGCGCTCGGAGCGGTCGGAGCGGATGATCGCGCGCATCACGAACCAGAAGATGAGCCCGAGCGCGATCGTCGGCACGAGGGAGAAGATCGCGTTCGACCAGAAGTCTTGGGGCATGACTCAAGCGTACGTCGTCGCGAACCAGACCACGGCGACGACGAGCACGATGCCCGCGAGCGCGAGCGTCATCACGAGCCTCGAGCTGCGCCGGTCCATCAGCCGCCCTTGACGATGACGCCGACGAGACCCGTGATCACCATGTAGAGGCCGATGCCGCCCACGATCACCCAGATCGCGATCCGCGCGAAGGTGGGGCCCTTTGGCTTGTCGCCGGGCAGGTTCAGGTCGTCGCTCATGTCATTTCACCAGCGGGAAGAGGATCGTCTCGCGGATGCCGAGGCCGGTGATCGCCATGAGCAGCCGGTCGATGCCCATGCCCATGCCGCCCATCGGAGGCATGCCGTGCTCCATCGCGCGCAGGAACTCCTCGTCGAGCCGCATCGCCTCCGGGTCGCCGCGCCCGGCGAGCACCGCCTGCTCCACGAAGCGCTCGCGCTGGATGACCGGGTCGACGAGCTCCGAGTACCCGGTCGCGAGTTCGAAGCCGCGCACGTAGAGGTCCCACTTCTCGACCACCCCGTCGATCTCGCGATGGTCGCGCACGAGCGGGCTGGTGTCGACGGGGAAGTCCATGACGAAGGTCGGCCGGGTCAACCCAGGCTTGACGTAGTGCTCCCACAGCTCCTCGACGAGCTTGCCGTGGGTGGGCAGAGCCACCTCGATGTCGAGAGCGGCGGCGTGTGCGACGAGCTCCTCCACGGGCGTCTGCGGGGTCACCGCGAGTCCCGCCGCGGCGTTGAGGGAGTCATACATCGACACGCGCGCCCACTGCCCGCCGAGATCGTACTCGCCGCCGTCGGCGAGCGTCACGGCGAGCGAGCCGGCGACCGCGAGTGTGGCGTTCTGCACGAGCTCCTGCGTGAGGTCTGCGATCTGCCGGTAGTCGCCGTAGGCCTGATAGGCCTCGAGCATCGCGAACTCCGGGCTGTGCGTTGAGTCGGCGCCCTCGTTGCGGAAGTTGCGGTTGATCTCGAACACCCGCTCGATGCCGCCGACGACGGCCCGCTTGAGGAACAGCTCCGGCGCGATCCGCAGGAAGAGCTCGGTGTCGAAGGCGTTCGAATGCGTGACGAAGGGGCGGGCGGATGCCCCGCCGTGCTGCACCTGCAGCATCGGGGTCTCCACCTCGAGGTAGTCGTGGCTCGCGAACGTCGAACGCAGCGAGGCGTTGACCGCCGCCCTCGCGCGGACGGTGGTGCGCGCCTGCTCGCGCACGATGAGATCGAGGTAGCGGCTGCGCATCCTGGCCTCGTCGGAGAGCTCGGAGTGCAGGTTGGGCAGCG
>JBAQPI010000048.1:0-1808 GCA_049305635.1 Rhodoglobus sp.
TCGTAGGCGATGTCGAACAGCACCGAACCGGCGCGGATCGGCTCGGCGAACACCATGTCGTTCTGGCCGCCCGGCAGCGTGCTGACGACCGCGTCCGGCACGCGCAGCGACCGGTCCGGCACTCCCCAGGCGTGCACGACGACCTCCATGCCGAGCCCCGCGCCGAGCGCGACGAGGACGCCCGCCTTGGCGGGCGTGCGCGCCGAGATCGTGACCCGCCGCGCCCCCAGTTCGGCGAGGCCGGCGAGCACCGAGGCGGCGGTGGCGCCCGCCCCGAGCACGTGCGCCGTGCGCAGCGAGGCGACGCCGGCATCCCGGAACGCCTGCACGACGCCGCGGACGTCGGTGTTGAAGCCCTCGAGCCCGTCGTCGGTGAACCGCACCGTGTTCGCCCCGCCGACGAGGTCGACGAGTCGGTCGCGGTGCTGCAGCAGCGGCAGGATGTCGCGCTTGAGCGGCATCGTCAGCGACAGGCCGCGCCACTCGGGGCCGCAGGAGCCGAGGAACCCCGCGAGCCGGTCCCCCGTCATCTCGATCGCCTCGTAGCTCCAGTCGAGACCGAGCACCCCGTAGGCGGCCCTGTGGATCGCCGGCGACTTCGAGTGATGGATGGGCGAGCCGAGCACCGCGAGTCGCGTGCGCCCGGACTCACTCACAGTACGAGGCGTTCTCGTCGCTCGCCTCGCACCAGTCGTGAAGCAGCTGTACGGCCGCCTCGTGCTCCTCCACGGTCTCCGAGAACACGGTCTCGCCGGTGGCGAGGTTGACCGGCACGAAGTACAGCCACGGACCGTCCGCCGGATGCAGCGCGGCGTCGATGGCCCGGTCGCCGGCCGCGCCGATCGGCCCGACCGGCAATCCGGGGTGCACGTAGGTGTTGTACGGGTTGTTCGCGTCCGCGCGCTCGGGATCCGTGGTCCAGACCGTGTGCAGGTTGCCGGTGCCGTAGGCGACGGTCGCGTCGGACTGCAGCAGCATTCCCTGGTCGATTCGGTTGAGGAACACCCGGGAGACCTTGTAGAAGTCGTCCGGGTTCGAGCCCGCCTCGCGCTGGATGAGCGCGGCGAGGGTGAGCACCGAGTGCCGGCTCTCGGGCGCGACGCCGGCGGCGTCGAGGCGTGCGAAGGTCTCCTCCACGAGCATCCGGATGATGCCCTCCGCGGTCTCGGTGCCGTCGAGCTCGTAGGTGGCCGGGAACAGGTAGCCCTCGAGGCTCGGCGCCTCCGCCGGCACCCCGTACAGCGTGGGATCGGCGGCCGCGGCCTGCACGTCGGCCAGGTCGATGCCCGTGGTGGATGCGATGATCTCGAGCACGTCCGGCAGCACGGAGCCCTCGATGATCAGCAGCCTGGAGGTGACCTTGTTCGCCGGGTCCTGCAACGCGGCGACCGCGGACTCGGCGCTCATCTCGCGCTGCAGCGCCCAGTTGCCGGGCGTGAAGCCGATGTCGGGGTTCTCGATGAGGTAGTCGTAGACCGCGTCGAAGGTCATCGTGACGCCCGCGGTGTGCAGCGTGTTCGCGACATCCGAGCCGATGTCGCCGGAGCGGACGGTCACGACAACCTCCTCGCCGTTGCCGGTGCCCTCGTAGTCGGTCGGCAGCGGGATGCCGAGCAGCTCGCGTACCTGCTCGTTGTAGTTGAACCAGCCGAACGCCGCGACGCCGCCGACGGCGCCGAGCACGAGCACGATCGGCAGCGTGATCTTGAGCCACAGCAGGCTGCGCTTCCGGCGCGGCTGGCCGTAACCGCCCCCGCCGCCGGACCCGCCGCGGCCGCGACCGCCGGAGCCCTCGCGCGTCTCCCGCC
>JBAQPI010000049.1:0-4707 GCA_049305635.1 Rhodoglobus sp.
GTGATGCCGTAGGCGGCGAGCGAGCCCTCCTCGAGCGGGCGGACGTCGACGGCCTTGACGTTGAGTTCGTCCCGCAGCACCTCGGCGAAGTCCCCGAGACCGGCGCCCGGCGAGACCACGGTGAGCCCGGCCAGCGGCAGCCGCACCCGCAACCCGCGAGCCTTGCGCAGCGCCAGTCCGCAGCTCGCGACCTCGCGCACCCGGTCCATCGCCGCCACGAGCGCGTCGTCGGCCGGGAAGGCCTCGGGCACCGGCCAGTCGGTCAGATGCACGCTGCGGCCGCCGGTGAGGCCGCGCCAGATCTCCTCGGCGACGAGCGGCAGCAGCGGGGCGGCGAGGCGCGTGAGGGTCTCGAGCACGGTGTAGAGCGTGTCGAAGGCGTCCCGATCCTCGCCCGCCCAGAACCGGTCGCGGCTGCGGCGCACGTACCAGTTGGTGAGCACGTCGGCGAAGTCGCGCAGGCGCGCGGCCGCGAAGGGGCTGTCGAGGGCCTCGAGGTCGCTCGTGACGTCGACGATCAGCTGCCGGGTCTTGGCGAGCAGGTAGCGGTCGAGCACGTGCTCGGAGTCGGTACGCCGGGTGGCCTCGTACCCCGCGGCGCCGTGCTGGTCGGCAACGCCTGCGGCGTTCGAATACAGCGCGAAGAAGTAGTACGTGCTCCACAGCGGCAGCAGCAGCTCGCGCACGCCCGAGCGGATGCCCTCCTGGGTGACCACGAGGTTGCCGCCGCGGATGACGGACGACGACATCAGGAACCAGCGCATCGCATCCGCGCCGTCGCGGTCGAAGACCTCGGAGACATCCGGGTAGTTGCGCAGGCTCTTGGACATCTTCTGCCCGTCGCTGCCGAGCACGATGCCGTGGCTGATGACGTTCTTGTAGGCCGGCCGGTCGAAGAGCGCCGTCGACAGCACATGCATCGTGTAGAACCAGCCGCGGGTCTGCCCGATGTACTCGACGATGAAGTCGGCGGGGTTGTGGGTGTCGAACCACTCCTGGTTCTCGAAGGGGTAGTGCACCTGGGCGAAGGGCATCGACCCCGAATCGAACCAGACGTCGAGCACGTCCGGGATGCGGCGCATCGTCGACGCGCCGGTCGGGTCGTCCGGGTTGGGCCTGGTCAGCTCGTCGATGAACGGGCGGTGCAGATCCGTCTCGCCCTGCGTGTTCTTCGGAAGCACGCCGAAGTCCGCCTCCAGCTCGTCGAAGGAGCCGTACACGTCGACGCGCGGGTACTCCGGGTCATCCGACTTCCACACCGGGATCGGGCTGCCCCAGTACCGGTTGCGGCTGATCGACCAGTCGCGCGCGTTCGCCAGCCACTTGCCGAACTGCCCGTCCCTGACGTTGTCCGGCACCCAGTTGATCTGCTGATTCAGTTCGCCCATGCGGTCCCGGAACTCCGGCACCTTCACGAACCAGCTCGACACCGCCTTGTAGATGAGCGGGTTGCGGCAGCGCCAGCAGTGCGGGTAGCTGTGCTCGTAGCTGGCGACCCTCAGCAGGCGGCCGTCGGCCTTCAGGCGCTGGGTGAGCGGCTTGTTCGCGTCGAAGACCTGCAGGCCCGCGACCTCCTCGATCTCGGGCAGGAAGCGCCCGGCGTCGTCGACCGAGAGGATGACGGGGATGCCCGCCGCGGCGCACACCACCTGGTCGTCCTCACCGTAGGCGGGGGCCTGGTGCACGATGCCGGTGCCCTCGCCGGTGGCGACGTAGTCGGCCACCAGGATCTGCCAGGCGTGCTGTGTGCCCCACTGACCGGTGTCGGCGTAGTAATCCCAGAGCCGGTCGTAGTGCACGCCTTCGAGGTCGCGGCCGGCGAACCGGCGGGTCACGGCGGCGTCCGCGGCATCCGCCGATTCGTAGCCGAGATCCTTCGCGTAGGCGGCGATCGTGTCGGTCGCGAGCAGGAACTCGGAGGCGCTCGAGCCGTCGGCCGCGCCGTTCGGCCCGGCCGGGAGCACCGCGTACTCGATCGCGGGACCGACCGCGAGCGCGAGGTTCGTCGGCAGGGTCCACGGCGTCGTCGTCCAGGCGAGGGCCTTGACCGCGGTCAGCCCGAGGGCCTCCGCCTTCTCGCCGACGAGCGGGAAGGTGACCGTGACCGACTGGTCCTGGCGCATCTTGTAGACGTCGTCGTCCATGCGCAGCTCGTGATTCGACAGCGGGGTCTGGTCGCGCCAGCAATAGGGCAGCACGCGGTAGCCCTCGTAGGCCAGCCCCTTGTCGTGCAGTCGCTTGAACGCCCAGATGACGGACTCCATGAAGCCGGGGTCGAGGGTCTTGTAGTCGTTCTCGAAGTCGACCCAGCGGGCCTGGCGGGTGACGTACTCCTCCCACTGGCGCGTGTACTTCAGCACCGACTCCTTCGCCGCCGCGTTGAAGGCCGCGATGCCCATCTGCTCGATCTGGCTCTTGTCGGTGATGCCCAGCTGGCGCTCCGCCTCGAGCTCGGCCGGCAGCCCGTGGGTGTCCCAGCCGAAGCGGCGGTGCACCTGCTTGCCCCGCATGGTCTGGAACCGCGGGAACAGATCCTTGGCGTAACCGGTGAGCAGGTGCCCGTAGTGCGGCAGCCCGTTCGCGAACGGCGGGCCGTCGTAGAACACCCACTCCGGGCAGCCGTCGCGCAGGTCGATGGAGGCCTGGAAGGTGCCGTCGGCCTTCCAGTAGGCGAGCACCTGCTCCTCGATCTCGGGGAAGCGCGGCGACGGCTGAATGGGCTCATCCGGGGTGTGGCGGGGGTACGACATGCGGCTCCTGGTGTTCTCCACACGAGGACGACCTCTCAGCCGCGGTACCACCCCGCTTGCCGCCGTGCGGCGACCACTCAACATGCTGGTTCGGTTCTACCTCCACCTGGTGGCGAAACCGGTGGTCTCTTCCGAAGGCTCCCCGGTGATAGCGGATCGTCGCCTGTTCTGAGATTCTAACGGCATCCCCTCCACAGGGCGGGCTCTCCACGTCTTCGGTCCACCGTGCCCGCGTCGTGCGCAGCCGACCTAGTCTCGATGCGATCACTCCGGCAGGATGGGAGTATGCAGTTGACCGAGCCGCAGGTGTGGGTGCTCATCGGGGTCTTCGCGACCGCGGTCTTCGGCATGCTCAGCTGGCAGACGATCAGCTTCAACCGCAACCTCACCGCTGTTGCGGACCGGCTGGAGGCGAAGATCGACGGCAAGATCGACGGTCTCCGCGGCGAGATCAGGGGCGACATCGCGGATCTGCGCACCGAGCTCAAGGGTGACATCGCGTCCTTGAGTTCGCGCATCGACGTGCTCGACCGCGACGTGCAGGCGCTCAGCCGCCATGTCTTCGGCACCGATCCGCGATAGAACGGCGCCCGGCCACCGGGAATGAACCGGATGCGCCGTAGGCTGCTGTACTCGTGACTACAACGACCAGTGGCGCTGTGCCCATCGGCGACGGCCAACCACCAGCTCCTGTCTCCTCGGTCCAGACCTCCCGCAGGGTCGTCTGGGCATCGTTCGTCGGGACCGCTCTAGAGTCCTACGACTTCTACGTCTTCGCCTACTTCGCCGCGTTCTTCGTGGGGCCGCTGTTCTTCGAACCCTTCGGGGTCGTCGGCGGCACGCTCGCGGCGTTCCTGTCGATCGCCGCGGCCTTCGTGATCCGCCCCGTCGGGGCGATCGTGTTCGGGCAGCTCGGCGACCGGCTCGGCCGGCGGACGACGCTGCTCATCACGATCGCCCTCATGGGCGTCGCGACGGGGCTCATCGGCGTGCTGCCGACCTACGCGACCGCCGGCTGGATCGCCCCGATCCTGCTCGTCACGCTACGACTCGTGCAGGGGCTTTCCCTCGGCGGCGAGTGGGGCGGCGCGATCCTGCTCGCGACCGAGCATGCCGAACCGCGGCGCCGCGGCTTCGTCGCCGCGATCCCGCAGCTCGGCTCGCCCGTCGGCTCGATCCTGTCGGCGACGCTGTTCATCGTCATGACGCTGCTGGTGTCTTCTGAGGACATGGTCGCGTGGGGGTGGCGCATCCCGTTCCTGACGGCGATCCCGCTGCTGCTGGTCTCGCTGTACCTGCGCTGGTCGATCGAGGAGACCCCCGTCTTCAAGGGGCTGGATGCCGCGGGCATCAAACCCCGCTACCCCCTGCTGGCCGTGCTCAAGGCGCAACCGCTCGCCCTCGTCGTGGCCGTCGGAGCCGCGCTGCTCGGCATCGGCTCGTACTCGCTCATGAACACCTACACGGTCAACTACGGCGTCGCCGAACTCGGCTTCTCGTTCCAGGACCTGCTCGTCGCGACGACGATCGGCGGGCTCCTGCAGCTCGTGACGATCCCGCTGTTCGGGGTGTGGGCCACGCGCATCGGCTCGGCGAAGGTCGTCGCGGTCGGGGCGATCGGCACGCTGCTCGTGGCGTTCCCGATGTATTACCTGCTGCAGTTCGCGACGTTCCCGATCCTCGTCGGCACGATGATCATCGGCGGCATCCTGCCGACGCTCGCCTGGGCCGCCCTCGGCGGGCTCATGCACGACCTGTTCGAGGCGCGCTTCAGCTACTCGGCGCTCTCGTTCGCGTACAGCATCGCCGCGACGCTCACCGCGTTCGTGCCGGCGCTCACGCTCATCATCGGCGAGTCGACCGGCTTCGTCTGGTGGCACCCGGGCGTCGTGCTCGCGGCCCTCTCGTTGCTCACCTTCGTGGCCGCGGTCGCCGCGGTGCGCTTGCGCCGCCCCGA
>JBAQPI010000050.1:0-3209 GCA_049305635.1 Rhodoglobus sp.
CGGCGCAGCTCGCCTCGCGCCTGCCGAGCGTGGACAAGGTGCTTTTCGTCGTGGACCGCAAGGATCTCGACTGGCAGACCCAGCGCGAGTACGACCGGTTCGAGAAGGGCGCGGCGAACGCATCCGCCTCGACCGCGCAGCTCTCGAAGCACCTCGCCGACCCGCAGCGGCGGATCGTGATCACGACCATCCAGAAGCTCGCGAGGCTCGTGCAGTCTGAGAAGGGTCACGCGATCTACGGCGGACACGTCGTGTTGATCTTCGACGAGTGCCACCGTTCCCAGTTCGGGGACATGCACACCTCGATCACGAAGGCGTTCAAACGCTACAATCTGTTCGGTTTCACCGGCACGCCCATCTTCGCCGAGAACGCGGGCTCGGGCGGTAACCCGCAGTTGAAGACCACCGAGCAGGCGTTCGGCGAGAAGCTCCACACCTACACGATCGTGGATGCGATCACCGACAAGAACGTGCTGCCGTTCCGCATCGACTACGTGAACACCATCAGACTGCCGGAAGACCTCACCGACAAGCAGGTGTCGGCGATCGACACTGAGCGGGCGCTGCTCGACCCCACGCGCGTCGGGCTCGTCGTGGAGTACATCCTCGAGCACTCCGACCAGAAGACCCGACGGCGGGAGCACTTCGCCCTGAATCAGCGGCGGGTGAACGGGTTCAACTCGCTGTTCGCGACGGCGTCGATCGAGGCGGCGCGACGCTACTACGAGGCGTTCCAGACGATGCAGTCGAGCATCCCGGATGCCCAGCGCCTGAAAGTGGCGATGGTCTACTCGTTCGCGGCGAACGAGGCGGTGGGCGATGACTACCTTGACGAGGAGGGTTTCGACACCGCCGCCCTCGACGGGCCGTCGCGCGACCACCTCGACCGTGCGATAGCCGACTACAACGCGATGTTCGGCACCCGGTGGGACACCTCATCGGACGGGTTCGCCGGCTACTACACGGATCTGTCGAAGCGGCTGAAGAACCGCGAGGTCGACATCGTGATCGTCGTGAACATGTTCCTGACGGGCTTCGACGCGACCACCTTGAACACGTTGTGGGTGGATAAGAACCTGCGCTCGCACGGGCTGATCCAGGCGTATTCGCGCACCAACCGCATCCTGAACTCGGTGAAGACCTACGGCAACATCGTGAGCTTCCGCGACCTGGAGCAGCAGACCAACGACGCCATCGCCCTGTTCGGCAACAAGGAGGCGGGCGGCGTCGTGCTGCTGAAGCCTTTCGGCGAGTACTACACGCAGTACGCGGAGAAGGTCGCCGAGCTTCTCGACCGGTTCCCGCTGGGCCAGCCGATCGTGGGGGAGCAGCCGCAGAAAGAGTTCATCGAGCTGTTCGGCGCGATTCTGCGGCTGCAGAACATCCTGACTTCGTTCGACGAGTTCGCCGGCAGCGAGATTCTCACCCAGCGGCAGGAGCAGGACTACCGCTCGGTCTACCTCGACCTCTATGCGGAGTTCCGCCCGCAGGCCGACGCCGACAAGGAGCTCATCAACGACGACATCGTGTTCGAGATCGAGCTGATCAAGCAGGTCGAGATCAACGTCGACTACATCCTGTTGCTCGTCGATCGGTACCGGAAGCAGCGCGGCGACGGCGAGGATCGCGAGGTGCGCGCCGAGATCACCCGGGCGATCGACGCGTCGCCCAGTTTCCGCAACAAGAAGGACCTCATCGAGGCGTTCGTCGACCGCATCTCGGTCGCGGGCGAGGTCGATGAGGAGTGGGCAGCTTTCGTGTCTGCTCGTCGAGCGGAGGAACTGGAGCGCATCATCGCCGACGAGGGACTGCGACCGGACGAGACGCGCGAGTTCGTGGCGCGGGCATTCCGCGACGGCGCGATTCAGGCGACGGGCGTGGCGATCACGAAGGTGCTGCCGCCGGTCTCGCGCTTCACCGCTGACGGTGGGCACGGTGCGAAGAAGCAGCGGGTGCTCGCGGCGCTGGGGGAGTACTTCGAGCGGTTCTTCGGGTTGGGGTCCAATGAGTGGGAGTGAGATGAAGGACGACTTCCGCGCCGCCGCTCAGCGCATCGAGGCGAACCCGCTGGGGCGGCTGATGTACGGGCAGAAGGAGCTCTTCCACAGCAACCTCCTCGCGTGGTTCTTCGATGCGCTGCCGGAGGCGGCCGACGAGACATTCCGCGAGTTCGCTTCACCGGGTGCCGGCAGCGCTCGTCGGGTCGAGCGTGAGCGGGGCCACCTCGACCTGGTGCTCAGGTGGCCGGATCGCGTGCCGCTGGTGATCGAGAACAAGGTGTTCTCCTTGCCGCAGCGAGACCAGTTGGAGGAGTACGAACGCGCGACGGCGCCGTGGATGCCAGCCCCGGCCCTGGTGCTGCTGTCGATGACCGTTCCGCCCTTCGCTCTCGGGATGTGGCGCCACGTGCGCTACACGGAGCTGGCTGACCGCATCCGCGCATCCCTGCCCTCAGATACCAGCTACGAGGTCGAGACGATGCGTCGATACGCCGACCTCGTGACGGATCTCGATCACCTCGTCGCGGCGGTCGGCGTCGAGTCCGAGGCGGAGCCGGTGTGGCTGACGGGCGACATGCTCGCGGTGATATCCAGCTCTCAGACGCGGGCGGCGCTGCAGAAGGCGCGCGCTCAGCGGGTGGCGAACGAGCTCGAGCTGGCGCTGCCGGGTCTCGATGAGCCGCCTCAGGCATCCATGAGCAATGCCACCCCACTGGTCGAGGTCTTTCAGTACGCCTACATCGGTGGAGTCCACGCCCACTTCGGTTGGCAGCTTCAGGGAAGCCAGTTCCGGCGCGCGGTGGTCTACCACGACCCCGCGATCAAGGGGTGGGATGACTCGTCCCGACGCCGCCGAGAGGACCTCAGCCGCGAGCACCCCGAGTTCTTCGCGCTTCCGAGCGTCGTCGGCAGCGAGCGGGCGGGGCACAAGGAGTTCAATCATTTCGCGCCGAACTTCGTGTATCAGTACGCAAAGGTCGGGGCGATCACCGTGGGGGAACTGATAGCGGCCGCGCGGCAAGTGCGGGAGAGCATCCAGAGTCTCGCAGCGGGGCAGAGTTCAGACCCGTCACGTCCAGCCGATGCCACCGGCGGACGCCTCGACCGTGGTCGGTCGTGACGCGCGCAGGGAAGCGTGACGCTGCTACTCCCACTCAGGGTGCCGCCGCGTAGAATGGTCCTCACCATGAGCACCGCGCGGGATCGTCG
>JBAQPI010000051.1:0-4014 GCA_049305635.1 Rhodoglobus sp.
CGAGCAGCTCGCCGCCGCGCAGTGCCTGCAGGAAGCGCACCAGGTCGCCGACCGTGGCGTGCGCCCCGCCGTCCGGCGAGCCGATCGGCGGATAGCTGAAGATGTTCGAGAACCAGGTGCCGTCGTCGCGGCGGTCCCAGCCCTCCGCTACCCGCGGTGCGGGGTCCCGTCGATCGTAGAAGCCCGAGTCCAGCATCCCGGCCCTCGTGAAGACCTCGTCGAAGACCACCTGGCGGTAGGGCCGTCCGGTGACGCGTTCGATCGCGAGGCCCGCGAGCACGTAGCCGGCGTTGTTGTAGCGGCAGACCGTGCCGGGTTCGGCGAGCGGGGTCTTGTGCACGAACTGCGGCAGGAGGTCCCTCGTCTCGAGGATCGAGTAGCTGGGGGTGGCGAGGAAGAGGTCCTCGTAGCGTTCGCCGGCCTCCTCGTCGGCGTCATCCGCGATCCCGCTGGTGTGCGTCAGCAGATGCAGCAGGGTCACGCCGACCGGGATCTGCGTGCCCTCGAGGTCGACGTAGTGGTGGATCGAGGTCTCGAGGTCGAGCTCGCCCTTGGCCACGAGCTGCAGGGTCGCGACGGACGTGAACAGCTTGGTGATGGATGCCGTGTCGAACCGCGTGTCGAGCGCGTTCGGGATGCCCCAGCGCTGGGTCGCGAGCCCTGTCGCGGCCTCGTAGATCGTCGCATTCCCGCTGCGGACGAGCACCGCGCCCGAGAACTCGTGCTCCTCGAGCACCTCGTCGAGCCCGCTGATCTCCATGCGGCAACGATAGCCTGAGCGGCGCGGGACCTGCTCAGCGAGTGGCCGCCACCGGTCGCCACATCACACTCGTCGCGACGCTCACGGCCACCACGAGCAGGCCCGCGAACCAGGCCAGACCGGAGTAGCCGACCAGGGCGAGCACGGGGCCGGCGCCTGCACCGCCGAACGCGCCGGCGAGGCTCATGACCATGTCGGTGCGGCCCTGCACCTTCACCCTGGCGGCGCCCGTCACGAGGTCCGAGACGAGTGCAGAACCGGCCACGGTCGAGGCGCTCCAGCCCAGGCCGAGCAGCACGAGGGCGACGGTCACCGCGAGGTCGCTGCGCGCTGCGAGACCGATGATCACCACGGCGGAGGCCAGCATCGCCTGACCGCCCAGGATCACCGGCATGCGCCCGAAGCGGTCGCTCGCCCAGCCGAAGACCGGCGACAGGGCGAACATCCCGGCGACGTGCAGGCTGATCGTCAGGCCGACGATCGAGATGCTCGCCCCGTGGCTCGTCAGGTGCACCGGGGTCATCGACATGATCGAGACCATGACGGCGTGACTGATGGCGATCGTCGCGATCGCGAACAGCAGCGCACTCTGCCCGCGCACGATGCCGGCGTCGGCCGCGGGCGCCGCCTCCACGACCACGCCGCGCGCGAGCACCAGGGGGTCTGGGCGCAGCGCGACGACGTAGAGCACCGCGGCGAGCAGTTGCGCGGCGAGTGCGATGACGAAGGATCCCGTGTGCTGCGGGAGCGCGAGGGCGCCCTGGATGAACTCCCCGGGTCCGAACAGGTTCGGGCCGATCACGGCCCCGATGGTGGTCGACCACACCACCAGGGACAGGTCGCGGCCGCGGCGGGCGGGGGCCGCGACATCCGTCGCCGCGAAGCGAGCCTGCAGGCCCACCGCGGTGCCGACGCCGAGCAGTGCGAAGCCCACCACGAGGAGGGGGAAGAACACGAGCCCCGTCCCGACGACGGTGAGGATCGATCCGAGGGCGGCCGCGAGGGCGCCGGCCGCGAGGGCCGGCCTTCGGCCGAGGTTCTGGGCGAGCCGGGCGAGCGGGATCGCGGCGATCGCCGCCCCGAGGGTGCTCGCTGTCGCGGCGGCGCCCGAGAGCGCGGGACCGGCGATCTCCGCGGCGATCACGGCGCCGATCGCGAGCGTCGCGCCCTGGCCGAGCCCCGCCAGCACCTGCCCGGCGACCAGCACCCCGACGATGCGACGCTGGACGGCGGTGTCCACGGTCTCAGAGGTGCTCACCGACCCATTCTGCCCGTCGCCGCGGCCGTCCGGTATTCCACGGGCCGCTGCGTAGACTGGAAACACACCCCGCGAAGGAGTCGCCGTGCCCATCATCGTCGTCGAGGTCATGCCCAAGGCAGAACTGCTCGACCCACAGGGCAAGGCGATCGCCGGCGCCCTGGCACGTCTCGGCAAGGGGCACTTCACCGCCGTACGTCAGGGCAAGCGCTTCGAACTCACGGTCGACGGGCCGGTCGATGAGGCGCTGCTCGCCGAGGTGCGCGGGATCGCCGAGGAGCTGCTCGCCAACACCGTCATCGAAGACGTGGTGAGCGTGCACCAGGCCGAACTGGAGTCGGTCGCAGCGGGTGAGACCCACTGATGCGCATCGGGGTCATCACCTTCCCCGGTTCGCTCGACGACCGTGACGCACAGCGCGCCATCCGCCTCGCGGGCGCCGAGGCCGTGCCGCTGTGGCACGGCGAGCACGACCTGAAGGGGGTCGACGCGCTCGTGCTGCCCGGTGGCTTCAGCTACGGCGACTACCTGCGCTGCGGGGCGATCGCGGCGCGCTCGCCGATCATGGCCGAGGTCATCGCCGCAGCGGACTCCGGGATGCCCGTGCTCGGCATCTGCAACGGCTTCCAGATCCTCGTCGAGGCTCACCTGCTGCCCGGGGGCCTGATCCGCAACGACCATGGGGACTTCATCTGCCGCGACCAACGCCTGCGGGTGGAGAGCACCTCGACGGCGTGGACCAACGGCTTCGCCGCCGGCCAGGAGATCACGATCCCGCTCAAGAACGGCGAGGGCGGCTTCATCGCCGACGCCGAGACGATCGCGCGGCTCGAGGGCGAGAACCGCGTGGTGTTCCGCTACCTCGACGTGAACCCGAACGGTTCCGTCGACGACATCGCCGGCATCGCGAACGAGCGCGGCAACGTCGTGGGGCTCATGCCGCATCCCGAGCACGCGGTCGAGCCCGGCTTCGGCCCCGACACCGCGGATGCCATGCGCTCGGGCACGGACGGCCTCACCTTCTTCACGAGCGTGCTGACCGCGCTGGTGCGCGCTGCCTGAGCCGCCACCTCGGGGCCGTACTGGCCCGCTCTCGTCTGCACCACCTCGAGTGTGCGGATCTGGTGGGTACTGAGGGAGCCGACCCGCACAAACTGCACACTCGACGAAGGCCCCTCAGGCTACGGCGAGATCAGGAAGAACGGGATGACGCCGTCGTTGCGCGCGTGCACGATCACCAGGAACACCACGGCATCGAACAACAGGTGCACGGTCAGCACGTACGGCAGCGATTTGGTCTGCGAGTAGATCCAGCCCTGCAGCAGCGCGAACGGGATCGTCAGCAGCGGACCCCACGCCTGGTAGCCGAGCTCCCACAGGAATGAGACGAAGATGATCGTTTGCAGGATGTTGGCCTGCCAGGTCGGGAAGTGCCGCTTGAACAGCACGAACACCGTCAGGATGAAGAACAGCTCATCCCAGGTGCCGACGGCGTTCACCCCGACGAAGAGTCGGCCCACCTCGTCCCAGGTATGCACTTCGGGCCAGTTGAGATAGACGCCCGAGGTGATGAAGTAGAACGGCAGGATGAACCAGCCGAGGAACATCACGAGCGCGAGGTAACCCCACTGCACCCGGGTCCACGGCCAGCCGCCGCGCCAGCGGAACCGGATGACGCGATCCTTGAACCCGAAGCGCGAGAGCAGGTACGGCACCGCGACGGCCGCGGCGAGCACGAAGCCGAGCAGGAAGAAGTTGCCCCAGCCGATGTTCGCCTCGACAGAGATGGTGGAGACGACGACCAGGCCGACCGCGATGAGCAGCAGATCCTTGAACAGCCCTTCGCCGCGGCCCGCGCGGTCGAGCAGCCACGCGACGAGCAGCGCGACGACGAGCATCCCGTAGCCGATCAGGGTCGTCGCGAGAGATGCGCCCCGCCAGGCGAACAGGAAGAGGGCGGAGCCGCTGAGGAGCAGTGCGGGCACGAGGGCCAGGG
>JBAQPI010000052.1:0-4229 GCA_049305635.1 Rhodoglobus sp.
CCTCGACTGCGACCCCGGGCTCGACGACGCCCTCGCACTGCTGCTCGCGCACGGCGACCCCGCGCTCGAGCTCGTCGGGGTGACCACCGTCGGCGGCAACGTGAGCCTGGAGAACACCACGCGCAACGCGCTCGAGCTGCGCGAGTACCTGAGGTTCCCGACGGTGCCGGTCTCCGCGGGCGCCGATCGCCCGCTCGTGCGCGAACGCGTGGACGCCGCGCATGTGCATGGCGCGCGCGGGCTCGGCGACATCGTGCTGCCGCCCGCGACGCTGCAGGACACCGGCGAGCACGCCGCCGACTTCATCGTCGACGCGCTGCTCGGCGATCTCTACGCGCCCCTCGAGCCGGCGCGGTTCGAGGTCATCACCTTCGTCGCCCCCTACGTGCCGAGCGCCGAGATCGAGCTCCTGCCCCGCGAGGCGCGCCTGCACGAGCCGATCGCCTCCCTCGACGGCGGGCAGGATGGGCTCGGCATCGTGCGCGGCGCGATCGCGGAGGCTCCCGCGTGGCTCGCCCCCGGGGGCTGGGTCGTGACCGAGGTGTCGGGCCGGCAGGCGGATGCCACGGCGACGGCCATGCGCGCGGCGGGGCTCGTGGCATCCATCGTGCGCGACGACGAGCTGGACACCACGGTGGTGCTCGGCCAGTACCTTTGAGCCATGGCCCGCAAACTGATCCTCGACTGCGACCCCGGGCTCGACGACGCCCTCGCACTGCTGCTCGCGCACGGCGACCCCGCGCTCGAGCTCGTCGGGGTGACCACCGTCGGCGGCAATGTGAGCCTGGAGAACACCACGCGCAACGCGCTCGAGCTGCGCGAGTACCTCAGGTTCCCGACGGTGCCGGTCTCCGCGGGCGCCGATCGGCCGCTCGTGCGCGAGCCCGTGGATGCCTCGCACGTGCACGGCGCGCGCGGGCTCGGCGACATCGTGCTGCCGGCCGCGACGCTCCAGGACACGGGCGAGCACGCCGCGGACTTCATCGTGGACGCGCTGCGCAAGACCCCGGGCTCGATCGACCTCGTCGCGACCGGGCCTCTGACGAACATCGCCCTCGCCCTGCAACGGGAACCGGCCATCGCCCGCTGGGCTCGCTCGTTCACGATGATGGGCGGCTCGGCCACGCGCGGCAACGCGACGCCCGCCGCGGAGTACAACATCTACGCCGACCCGGAGGCGGCCGCCATCGTCTTCGGCGCCGACTGGACCGTGAACATGATCGGCCTCGACCTCACTCTGCAGGCGCAGGCCAACGACGCCGTCATCGCGCGCATGAGGGAACTCGGCGCCCTCGCCGACGAGCTGATCGTGCCGCTGGCGACGTTCTTCTCCGACCCGGAGGATCCGGCCTGGGACGGCCAGGCCGTGCACGACGTGTGCGCGGTCGCGTTCGTGAGCCGACCCGACCTGTTCGAGACGCGGCCGGCGCGCGTCGACGTGGAGGTCCGGGGCGAGTTCACGACCGGCATGACCGTCGTCGACTTCGACCCCGTCATCCCGAACGCCTCCGTCGCGGTGCGCCTCGAGGTCGCCGACTTCTGGGCCTATGTCGAGACCGCGTACGCGAGGGTCGCCGCCGAGCACACGTCCTGAGGTGCGGCAGCCCTCGGTGCTGCTCACACCCCCGGGCCGTCCCGCGGGTCCACCGACTTCACCTCGAGTTGCCGCGATCTGCGGTCCGTGCCTCGCGCGAGCCGACCATTCTCGGCAACTCGGCGCGGTATGCGCGCGCAGTCGGGCGCGCGGGAGGGTCGCTGCGTGCTCGGCGCCGCGCGGGCCGCGACGGGTGCCCCGATGTGGCACGGTTGAGACATGCCCGGCATCCTCGACCTCGCGCCGCGCCCGTGGAACGCGGACGCCGCCTACGAGGCCTTCGCGGGCTGGGCCGAGGGGCGCGGCCTGCCGCTCTACCCTGCGCAAGACGAGGCGCTCATCGAACTCGTCTCGGGCAACAACGTCGTGCTCTCGACGCCGACGGGCACCGGCAAGTCGCTCGTGGCGATCGCCGCGCACTTCATAGCCCTCGCCCAGGGGCAGCGCAGCTACTACACCGCGCCCATCAAGGCGCTCGTGAGCGAGAAGTTCTTCGCCCTCGTCGAGATCTTCGGCGCCGAGAACGTCGGCATGGTCACGGGCGACTCGAGCGTGAACCCGGATGCCGCGATCATCTGCTGCACCGCCGAGATCCTCGCCAACCTCGCCCTCCGCCACGGGGCCGACGCCCCCGTGCAGCAGGTCGTGATGGACGAGTTCCACTACTACGCCGACCCGGACCGCGGCTGGGCCTGGCAGGTGCCGCTGCTCACCCTGCCGCGCGTGCAGTTCCTGCTCATGTCGGCCACCCTCGGGCCGATGCAGGAGATCGCCGACGACCTCTCCCGCCGCACGGGCCGCGAGACGAGCCTCATCACCGGCGTCGACCGGCCGGTGCCGCTGCACTACTCGTATGCCCTGACCCCCGTGCACGAGACGATCGAAGACCTGCTGCACACCGGCCAGTCGCCGATCTACGTCGTGCACTTCTCCCAGGCGGCCGCGCTGGAGCGCGCCCAGGCGATGACGAGCACGAAGGTGATCGGCAAGGAGGGGCGCGAGGAGATCGCCGAGGCGATCGGCGACTTCCGGTTCACGACCCGATTCGGGCAGACGCTCTCCCGGCTCATCCGCTCGGGCATCGGCGTGCACCACGCGGGCATGCTGCCGAAGTACCGGCGGCTGGTCGAGCAGCTCGCCCAGCAGGGGCACCTGCGGGTGATCGCGGGCACCGACACGCTCGGGGTCGGCATCAACGTGCCGATCCGCACCGTGCTGATGACCGGGCTCACGAAGTTCGACGGCACGAGGATGCGCCAGCTCAGCGCGCGCGAATTCCACCAGGTCGCCGGTCGCGCCGGTCGCGCCGGCTACGACACCGCGGGCACGGTCGTCGCGCAGGCGCCGGAGCACGAGGCCGAGAACGCCCGGCTCGTGGCCAAGGCCGGCGACGACATCAAGAAGGTGCGCAAGATCGTGCGCAAGAAGGCGCCGGAGGGCTTCGTCTCGTGGAGCGAGACCTCGTTCCAGCGCCTCATCGCCGCCGAGCCCGAACCGCTGGTCTCCCGCATGCAGGTGAGCCACTCGATGATCCTCAACGTGATCGCTCGCGGCGGGGACCCCTTCACGGAGATCCGCGACCTGATCTTCGGCAGCCACGAGCCTTGGCGCAACCAGCTCGCCCTCGCACGGCGCGCCCTGTCGATCTACCGCACGCTGCGCACCGCGGGCGTCGTGCAGCAAGAGGCCGGCCGCATCACGCTCACCGTCGACCTGCAGCCGAACTTCGCGCTCAACCAGCCGCTGTCGCCGTTCGCGCTCGCCTCCCTCGAGCTGCTGGATGCGGCATCCCCGACCTACGCCCTCGACGTGGTCTCGATCGTGGAGGCCACGCTCGACGACCCCCGTCCCGTGCTCTCCCAGCAGCAGTTCATGGCCCGCGGGGAGGCGGTCGCGGCGATGAAGGCCGAGGGCATCGAGTACGAGGCGCGCATGGAGCTGCTCGAGCAGATCACCTGGCCGAAACCGCTCGAGGAGCTGCTGGATTCCGCGTTCCGCACCTACGCCGCGAGCCAGCCCTGGATCGGCGACTTCGCCCTCAGCCCCAAGTCCGTCGTGCGGGACCTCTTCGAGCGTGCGATGACCTTCGCCGACTACACCGGCCACTACGGACTCGCCCGCAGCGAGGGCCTCGTGCTGCGCTACCTCTCCGACGCCTACCGCGCGCTGCGCCAGACCGTGCCCGACGACGCGAAGACCGAGGAGCTGCAGGACCTGATCGAGTGGCTCGGCGAGCTCGTGCGGCAGGTGGACTCGAGCCTGATCGACGAATGGGAGAGCCTGCGCAATCCCGTGGCCGACCCTGACGGGCCTGGGCCCACGCCGGCCGGTTCCGGCGCGTCACGTAGCGACGGGGCGGCCGTGCCGGTGGGGATCGTGCCGCCCGCCCCGCCCTCCGTGCTCGCGAACCCGCGCGCCTTCCGCGTGCTCGTGCGCAACGAGCTGTTCCGTCGGGTGCAGCTCGCCGCGCTCGAGGACTGGGCGGCGCTCGGGGAGCTGGATGCAGCGGCCGGCTTCGACGCGGACGCCTGGGCGAGCGCGCTCGACCCCTACTTCGACGACCACGACCGCATCGGCACCGGCGGCGACGCGCGCGGCCCCGCGATGCTCATGATCACCGAGGGCCGCCGCGAGT
>JBAQPI010000053.1:0-2607 GCA_049305635.1 Rhodoglobus sp.
CTGTCGCCGATCGCGACACTGCTGATCGTCATCCTGACCCTCGGCGGCATGCTGCCGATGTACCGCAGGGTCGCGAAGGAGAGCCCGCACGGCCAGGGCTCCGTGGCGATGCTCGAGAAGCTGCTGCCGTTCTGGCGCGGCAAGATCTTCGTGCTCGTGCTGCTCGGCTTCGTCGCGACATCCTGGATCATCACGATCACGCTGTCGAGCGCCGACGCGACGGTGCACCTGCTCGAGAACCCGTTCATCCCCGAGTTCCTGCGCGGGCAGGCCGTGCTCGTGACGATCGTGCTGCTGCTCGTGCTCGGCGGGGTCTTCCTGCTCGGGTTCAACGAGGCGGTGAACGTCGCGATCCCGCTGGTGGCGATCTTCCTCGCGCTCAACGCGGTGGTCGTCGTCGTGGGAATCCAGGCGATCATCGCGGATCCCGCGGCCCTGGACGGCTGGATCGAGCGGCTCCTCGCCAGTGGCAGCAGCTTCACCGACATCACCCGAACGGCCGTATTCGCGTTCCCGCTGCTCGTGCTCGGCCTCTCCGGCTTCGAGACGGGGGTGAGCATGATGCCGCTCGTGAAGGCCATCGGCATCACGCCGTACCAGAAGCTCGCCTCGCGCGTGCGGAACACCCGCAAGCTGCTGACGACGGCCGCGCTCATCATGAGCGTGTACCTGCTCGCCACGAGCCTGATCACGACGATCCTGATCCCGGAGGAGCTGTTCGAGCCGGGCGGCGAGGCGAACGGTCGCGCGCTCGCCTTCCTCGCGCACGAGTACCTGGGCGAGATCTTCGGTACCGCCTACGACATCTCCAGCATCCTCATCCTGTGGTTCGCGGGCGCCTCCGCGATGGCCGGCCTGATCAACATCGTGCCGCGCTACCTGCCCGCCTATGGCATGGCCCCGGAGTGGAGCCGCGCGGTGCGACCGGTCGTGCTCGTCTACACCGGCATCAGCATCGTCATCACGATCGCCTTCGGCGCTGACGTCAACGCCCAGGCCGGCGCGTACGCGACTGGCGTCCTGGCGATGATGGTGTCAGCGGCGGTGGCGGTGACCATCTCGGCCGCTCGAAAGCGCCAGCGGGGCGCGAGCTTCGGGTTCGGCGTCGTCACCCTCGTGCTGCTCTACGCCCTGATCGCGAACGTCATCGAGCAGCCCGACGGCATCGCCATCTCGGGGCTGTTCATCGCAGGGATCGTGCTCGTCTCCGTGATCTCGCGCATCTACCGGGCGACGGAGCTGCGCGTCAACGCGGTCGAGTTCAACCGGCCGGCCAGGCACATGATCGCCGAGGCGATCCAGCAGGACGGCACCCTCAACATCATCGCCAACCGCAGGCACACCGGTCACGAGTCGGAGTACGCCCGCAAGGAGGCCACGCAGCGGGCGATGAACCCGATCCCGGCCGGCGCGATGGTCATCTTCCTCGAGGTCGACGTCGCCGATCCCTCGGGCTTCACGCAGACCCTCGAGGTGCGCGGCTCGGTCCACGACGGCTACCGGATCCTGCGGGTGGAGAGCACGGCGGTGCCGAACGCGATCGCGGCGGTGCTCATCGCGCTGCGGGATGCGACCGGGGTGCGCCCGCAATGCCACTTCGAGTGGGCGGAGGGTCACCCGATCGCCTACATGTTCCGCTACTTCCTGTTCGGGCGCGGCGACACCGCCCCGCTCGTGCGCGAGATCCTGCGCGAGGTGGAGAAGGATCCGAGTCGCAGGCCGGGCGTTCACGTCGGCGGGTAGGGCTGCCTCCAAGCTCCCGGGAGTACGATCCCCCCATGGGCGCCCTCCCCCGGTTCCGCGCGGCGCACTCGCTGCCGGGGCCGTTGCGCGCCCTGATCCTGCTGGCGCTCGTGATGCTCACGGCGGTCGGCCTGGTGGCGATGCACTCGGCGCTCAGCGAGTCGCCGGTGGCCGCGTCATCCGCGTCCGGGCACGACCACGCGCACCTGACGCACGACAGTGCCCCAGCGGACGCTCCGGAGCACCACGAGGCGCTCGTCATGGGCTGCGTGCTCGGGATGCTGCTGCTCACGATCCTGTTCGTGCTCGCCATCGCCCGCCAGCCCCGCCCCCTCGCGGTGCTCGCCCGCGCCCTGGCGGCGACCTGGATCGCGGTGCTGCCGCGCCCACCCAGGCCTTCGCTCGACCTGCTCTGCATCTCTCGCACGTGAACCCATCGCCGCCGGCCCCGGTCGGCGCGATGCTCCCTGCCGCCGTCGGCGGCCGGGTCTCACCTGTGACCGAAAGAAGAGAACCATGAAACGCATGTTCACGGCTGCCGCGACGGCAGCACTCATCGCTCTCGCCCTCACGGGCTGCGTCTGGCCCGGCGGCCCGATGATGGGCAACGGCTACGGCCCGGGCTCCGGGTCATCCGCCTCGGACGAGCACAACCAATCCGACCTCGCCTTCGTGATGATGATGATCCCGCATCACGAGGACGCGGTCGAGATGTCCGACCTGCTGCTGGCGAAGGACGGCATCCCCGCCGACGTCGTCGCGATGGCGGAGCAGATCAAGGCCGCCCAGCAACCCGAGATCGAGCTCATGCAGTCGTGGCTCGACGACTGGGGTGTCGGCACCATGGACGGCATGGACCACGGC
>JBAQPI010000054.1:0-1501 GCA_049305635.1 Rhodoglobus sp.
GTTTGGGCGTCAAGTCCCCCTTCGCGCACGAAACGAAGAATGGCGCTCCGTCGTGGAGCGCCATTCTTCGTTTGCGGCGAAGATGCCGCGCGAACGTCTCGGGGCCCCCGCTGAGCAGTCCGGACGAGCGCGTAGCGATCAGTCGGCGGCTCAGTAGGGGCGTCAAGTCCCCCTTCGCGCACGAAAGAAAAACGGCTCCTGATCCGGCGGTCCCAGCGGCCGGTGATCGCGTCGGGCGAGCGGAGGCTGCCCTCGTCGTCGGCGAACACGAAGGCGTCCGCCTTCGCCAGCTCGAAGGACAGCTCGGCGCGGGCGACCTTGTAGGCGGCGAGAACTCGGAGCGTCTCGGCATCCACGTCGATGACGCGGGCGCTGCCGGTCTTGGTGGTCTTGGTCTGCGTCCAGTCCTCGGTGTTCTGCGCGCGGACTTCGCTCGACTTCGGGACCTTGACGGTGCGCTTCTTCTTGGCCGGATTGACGACGAGGTGGCCGTCCTCGATCGCGGCGTCGAGGATCGCGCCCAGGACGACGTGCTGTGCTGTGTCGGGACTCGCGGCTACCATTGGGGCATGGTCGACAGCGAACTCCTTGAGCAGGTGCTTCAGCTCGATGACGCCTCCAAGCGGGAGTTGATCCGAGCCGTCGAGGGCACCCTGCCGCAGGAGCAGACCCCGCCGCACATCCTCGCGGAGATCGATCGCCGACTGTCGAAGATGGGCCCGGACCCTGACCCGAATGCGATGACCCTGGACGAGTTCGAGCGACGCCTTTACGCTCGACGCTCCGCGTGACCTTCGAGATCCACGTCACCGAGGTCGCCTGGGCGGACGTCGAGGAGGCCGAGGAGTACTTCTGGGAGCAGGATCGCCCCTACCTGATCTCGCAATTCCGGGCCGACCTCATGGCGACACTCCGTTTCGTCGCCGAGAACCCGCTGCTTCGGTCCGACGGCGAACGCCCCGGAATCCGGACTGAGCACCTCACCAAGTTCGCCTCGTACAAGGCGTGGTTCCGAGTCTTCGAGGACATCCGCTACGTCGAAGTGTTTGCTGTGATGAACGACGCGCGCGGCGACGAAGCGATCGAGCGACACATCAGCTCATAGCCCGAGGCTCGGCCCGTCGCGGCGGGTTGGGTCGTGGTGGTCGATGGTCAAGTCGTGGAGCCGGGCGGCGCGGGCTTGCCGCTCGGCCAGTGCCAGGGCTTCGGCGGCCTCGCGCTGGGCACGGTCCTGCCCGGCGAGGACGCGGATGAGCTGCGCGGCCTCGGCGACAGGTAGGGCTTCGATCGTGTCCAGGTCGCGGCGGGCGGTTGCGACGCGCTCCTGCCACCGCTCGACTTGTGCGGCCAGGTTGCCTGCGGCGCGGTCACCGAGCAACTGTCGGCGCAGACCGGCGCGCTCCCGACTATGCCGCTCGGCGACTTGGCGCTGGGTCTCGCGCGCGGCTTCTGCCGCGGTGGTGGCGGTCACCACCCGTGGGTCGCCAGCCGCTGCTTGCCC